>NZ_JASHIN010000029.1:0-50248 GCF_030733705.1 Roseovarius sp. MMSF_3298 | reverse complement strand
CTCCCCGCCGCCGCCGACCTTGACGTCGCCCGCAAACGCCTGCCGCGCGTGCAGATACCTGACGGCGCCCTGCCCATGCTCGTCACCCTCGCCGCCCGCTTCGGCATTCACAGCCTGCGTGCCCCCAGCCTCGCCCTGCGCACCGCGCGCGCCCTCGCCGCGCTCGACGCCGAGATGACAGTCACCGACGCCCAGCTTCAGGAAGCCGCCGAACTGGTCTATCCCTCCCGCGCCACCATGATGCCCACCGAGGCCGAGGACGAGGACGAAACCCCGCCCGAAACCCCCGAGCCCGACCAGGCCAACGCCCCGGACACCGACCGCGACCAGTCCCTCACCGACCTTCCCGACGACATCCTCGTCTCCGCCATCGCCGCGCTCCTGCCGCCCGACATCCTCGACCGTCTCGCCGCCAAATCCACCCGCCCCGCCAATGCGGCAGGCAGCGGCGCGGGCGACCGCCGCCGCGGCAACCGCCGGGGTCGCCCCCTGCCCTCACGCCCGGGCCACCCCTCGGCCCAGGCCCGGATCGATCCGATCGCGACCCTGCGCGCCGCCGCCCCTTGGCAGACCCTCCGCCGCACCGGGCGCAACGCCGACCGCGCGCTCGTGATTCTGCCGTCTGACATCCGCATCAAGCGGTTCGAGGACCGCTCCGACCGCCTGCTCATCTTTACCGTCGACGCCTCCGGCTCCGCCGCCGTTGCCCGGCTGGCAGAGGCCAAGGGGGCCGTTGAACTCATGCTCACCCAAGCTTACGCCCGCCGCGACCAGGTCGCCCTGCTGGCCTTTCGCGGCACCGGCACCGACACCTTACTGCCGCCCACCCGCTCGTTGGTGCAGGCCAAACGCCGCCTCGCCTCGCTGCCCGGCGGCGGCGGCACGCCCCTCGCCTCCGGCTTGATGGCCGCAGGCGACCTTGCCCAATTGGCCCGCGGCCGCGGCCTCACGCCGATGCTGGTCCTGTTGACGGACGGCCGCGCCAACATCCCGCTCACCGGCGATCCCGACCGCGCCACCGCGAACGACGACGCCACCCGCATCGCCGCCAGCCTGCGCGCGCAGGGCATCTCCGGCGTCCTCGTCGACACCTCCAACCGCCCCACCGACACGGCCCGCACCATCGCTGTGGCCCTCGGCGCGCGCTACCTCGCCCTGCCCCGCGCCGACGCCCACGGGATCAGCACCGCCGTCACCTCGGCACTCGGAGCCTGAGTGCCATGGACTGGGCCCGCGACCTGCCCGACTGGCCCCATGCGGCTGCATCTCACCGCGTCCGCCACCGCCCGCACGACTGGCACATTCAGGAATGGGGCACCGGCCCCACGCTCCTCTTGCTGCACGGCGCAGGCGCCAGCACGCATACTTGGCGCGACCTCATTTCACGCTTGTCTGAAAACCACCACGTCATCGCCCTCGACCTGCCGGGTCACGGCTTCACCCGCGCCGGCAGCGTCTCCCGCCTCGGTCTGCAGACCACCGCCGAGGATATCGCCGCCCTCTGCACCTCCGAGGACTGGCAGCCAACAGCGCTCATCGGCCACTCCGCCGGTGCCGCCGTCGCACTCGACCTTGCCACGCGCCTGCCCGGCACCCCTGCTGTCATCGGCCTCAATGCCGCGCTTGACCGGTTCGAAGGCATGGCGGGCTGGCTTTTTCCGATGCTGGCCAAGCTCCTGGCGCTGAACCCGGTCACCGCCATCGCCTTCTCGGCGGGCGGCGCACGTCCGGGCCGCGCCCGCAACGTGATCCGCGCCACCGGCTCCACGCTCTCCGAAGAGGGCCTTGCCTGGTACAGCCGCCTCCTCGCCGACCGCGCCCATGTGGACGGCACATTGCAGATGATGTCCCGCTGGAGCACGGACGCCCTGCTCGACCGCCTGCCCGAAATTGAGAATGACGTGCTGCTGATCACCGGCGACCGCGACACGGCCGTGTCGCCCCAGGTGTCGGACCGTGCCGCAGCCGTTCTGCCAAATGCCGAACGGTTCACGCTGGAGGGCCTGGGCCACCTCGCCCACGAGGAAGATCCCGACCGCCTTTGCGACATCATGCTGGATTGGCTCCAAGGCAAATCTTTTTAAAAAAGATTTGCCAAAAGCTTTATCAAAGCTTTTGACCGCTCACCTCTGCCCCAGCGCCGCGCGCCCTTTCCGGCTGTACCCCCGCGTCATCCGGTCCGCGATCATCGCCAGCGTCGCCATCCCGATGCCGGCAATCATCCCGACGCCGAAATCCCCGTTGTTGAGGCCGATGTATATCTCCTGGCCCAAATCACTCGTGCCCACCAGCGCCGTGATCACCAGCATCGCCACCCCGAACATGATCGTCTGGTTCAGCCCCAGAAGCAGCTGCGGCAGGGCCAGCGGCAACCGCACCCGCCACAGCATCTGCCACCGGGTCGACCCGCACGCCTTGGCCGCCTCGATCACCTCGGCGTTGACGCCGCGCAACCCATGCTCGGCATAGCGGATCGCGGGCACGATCGCATAGGCCATGATCGCCAGAAGCGCGGTGAAATCCCCCAGCTTGAAGAACATCACGAAGGGGATCAGGATCACGAAAAGCGGCATCGTCTGCAACGTGTCGCTTATGGGGCGCAGAAAGGCCGACACCGCGTCATTCTCGGACGCGATCACCCCCAGCGTCGTACCGATCAGGAACGACAGCGCCACCGCCAGCCCACACAGGTAGAACGAAATCGTCGCCTCGGGCCAGACGCCCGCCAGCATCAGGAAGGCCAGCCCCACCGCCGTGCCGATCGCCAGCCGCCGCCCGCCCGCCTGCCACGCCAGCAGCACCATCACGCCTGCAATCGAAAGCCACGGCAAGCCAGTGATCCCGAAATAGAGCAGGATCGCCAGCAGCGAGACCCCGATGGCCGCCCGCACCCGGCGCCGCACTAGCAACCAACCGACCAGCCCCACCATCGCTACGGCGTAGCCTATCTTCATCGGAGTGGTGAACTCGAAGCCCCAGGAAAACGGGCTGATCGTCTCATCCAGCCCCATCTTCACCGGCAGCATCAGGTAAAACAGCGCCGTCGTCTTGATCGCCTTGATCGTGCCCGCGAATTCCACCAGCAACCAGTTGAACGCGTCGTTCATCGCATCCGCCGGATAGACCTCCCACGCCCGCGGATACTCCTGCAGGAACGGGAACACCCGCGCCAGTCCCAGCATCAGAACCGCGAACACCGCCGCCACGATCCAGTAACGGTAGCGGGCGACGAAACTCTCGTCCTCGCCCCCGTCCGGCGACCGCCCCATCGCGGCCCGCGCCGTGATCCGGTCCATCACCATCGCCATCAGCGCGATCACCACGCCCGCCAGTATCGCCTCGGCCACGTTGGCCTTGCGGATATGGGTCAGCACTTCCCAGCCGATATCGGACGTGCCGCCGATGATCGACGCGATGATGATCATCGAAAAGGCGGCCATCATCGTCTGGTTCACCCCCAGCAGGATCTGCCGCAGCGCACTGGGCACCCGTACGCGCCAGAACATCTGGCCCGCCGTGGCCCCCGCCATCATCCCCGCCTCGATCACCTCCTTGTCGACTCGGGCGAGCCCCAGCGTGGTGTTTCGCACCATCGGCGGCACGGCATAAAGCACCGAGGCGATCAGCCCCACCACCGGCCCGAAGCCGAAGAGCAGCAGGATCGGTAGGAGATAGGCAAAGACCGGAATTGTCTGCAACGTGTCCATCGTCGGCGTGATCACCCGCTCGGCCCGGTCGGAATAGAATGCCCAGGTCCCCACGCAGAACCCGATTGCCACCGCCAGCGGTACCGAGACCAGCACCAGCGCCAGCGAATTCATCGACTCGAACCAGTAGCCGATCACGACCATGTAGAACATCGCCAGAAACGTGAACACGGCCAGCTTCCAGCCCGACACAGCGAAGGACGCGATCACCAAAAGGCCGACCGTCAGCGCCCAGGGCATCCAGTGCAACAACTCCCGCACCCACGACATCGGGTAATCCATCACGTCCGAAAACGCGCGGAACGCCGGGCCGGCGGTCTCCACGACCCAGTCCATCCCGGTGTTCAGCCACTCGGTCATCGGCCATTCCCACGCCTCGGGGAACTCCATCAGCCAGCCCAGCCGGTCACGAAAGCCCAGCGCCACCAGCGTGAGGCCGATCAGCGCGAACCACGCCCAATGCATCCTGGCGGCGTTCATGCCGGCGCGTCCTCCTGCTCGGACAACCTCGCCAGCGCCTTCACCACGCTTTGCGCTGTAACCACGCCCGTCACCGTGCCGCCTTGCTCCACCGCCAGCCCCTCGGGACGCGACGACAACATCGGCAACAGCGCCTCGACCGACACATCGCCCGCCACGCGCTCACGGCCGTCGGCCGGGCCGGCATCGGGGTCCGTCACCTCATGGGCCCGCAGCACGCGGACCATGGGCACGTCATTGGTGAACTCGGCCACGTAATCATCCGCCGGATTGGTGATCAACTGCGCCGGCGTGCCGGTCTGCACCACGCGCCCACCGCGCATGATCATCATCCGGTCCGCCACGCGCAGCGCCTCCAGGAAATCATGCGTGATGAACACGATGGACTTGTGCAGATCGTTCTGAATCCGCAGGAACTCGTCCTGCATCTGCCGCCGGATCAACGGGTCCAGCGCCGAAAACGGCTCGTCCAGCAGCCACAGATCCGGGTCCACGGCCAGCGACCGGGCGATGCCCACCCGCTGCTGCTGCCCGCCCGACAACTGGTGCGGATAGCTTTTCTCGCGCCCTTCCAGCCCCACCAGCTCGATCACCTTACTCACCCGTTCGCGGGTGTGGTCCTGCGCCGCGCCTTGCAGGCTCAGCGGAAAGGCGATGTTCTCCCAGACGCTCAGATGCGGCATCAGGCCGAAATTCTGGAACACCATGCCGATCTGGTGGCGGCGCACCTCGATCATCTCCTTGTCGGATTTCGCGCGCAGGTCCTCGCCATCCAGCAGGATTTCGCCATGCGTCGGCTCCACCAGCCGCGACAGGCAGCGCACCACCGTGGACTTGCCCGAGCCCGACAGGCCCATGATCACGAAAATCTCGCCCACGGCGACGTCAAAGCTCACATCGGCAGCCGCCGGAATGGCGCCATCCTCCCGGATGCGCTCGGCCAGCGCCGGCGTCTCGTCGGCAGGCTGGCCGCTCGAAAAATACCGCTCCGGTTTCTTGCCGTAGACCTTCCAGATGTGGCGACAGGACAGCCTCGGCTGGTCCGTTCCGGCGCCATCGCTTGCATGCGTGTCGCTCATGCTGCCCCTGTCCCCGCTGATACGAAAAAGCCGGGCGTCAGAACCCCCGGCCTTTCCGATGCGTCCATTCGCACCTTACTGCGCAGCCTTTCCGGCCTCGACCCAGGGACCCCAAGTCTCTTCATTGGCGTCGATCCATTCGGCCACGACCTCTTCCAGGTCCCGGCCTTTCTGGTCGATCTCCAGCATCAGCGCGTTCTGCACTTCGTTGTCGATGGAAATCTCGTTGAAAACCGCCGCCACGCCCGGGTTCGCCTCGGCGAACTCGGCATTGATGATCTTGTCGATCGACGCCTGCTGAAAGCCGCAGGCCGCCCCACGCTCTTGGCCTTCTTCCTCGACGCACTCACCGTCGGCAGCGTCCCACTGGACCCATTCCATCTCCATGTCGGCAAACAGCCAATGCGGCTGCCAGAACATCATCAGGATGGGGTCCTGCGTCGCCGTGGCCGATTTCAGCTCGGCGATCATCGCGCCTTCCGATCCGCCCGCGACCGGCTCGAACGGGATGTCGATCATCGCCACCACGTCCTTGGACCGGGTGCCCCAGTCGGCGGGATAGGTGATCAGCCGGCCCTTGGGAAACGTATCGGCGGCGGCAAACGCCTGCGCACAGTCATAGAGCGCCTCGTAATCCGGCAGGCCGGGGCACTGTTCCTTCATGTAGGGCGGATAGATCCAGCCTTCCTGCGGCTGCAGGCCCAGCTGGCCCACCACGGTGATGTCGCCCGACTCCACCGCTTTGGGATAGATGTCGCCGACGTTGTTGGTCCAGACCTCGGGCTGCAAATGCAGGTCACCATTGGCGATGGCGGCGAATTGCGGCACCGCCCCGGCGGTCACGTATTCCACGTCATGCCCGGCCTTTTCCAGCAGCGTGCCGGTGATATGCGCCGAGATATGCTGACCCGTCCATTCGTTGATCGGGATCCGGACCGTCTCGGCCTGCGCCATCCCGGCCCCGGCCAGTGACAGGCTCGCGGCCCACAAGACAGAATTCATCCTCATCTTTCTCTCCCTGTTTTTATTGATGCAGATCATGGCCGTCATCATGCGACGTCCGCAACGTGGACCCAAGCACAAATGTTTGTTGACCAATGAGTTAATAAAAACAAACCTCATATCGGGCGTCCGCGGCGCGGCTGCCGGTTTAATGAGCATAGCGAAGGGGAGGATGCCGTGCCGTTGCATGTTGCCAAAAAATGGTTTCAGACCCGACACATGGGCGATGGCGTCACGCTGATTTGGGAGCCGCATGTCGCGCCATGGTTGCGCTGCAATATCTGGCACATCCGAGGACGCGACCGCGACCTCGTGATCGACACCGGCATGGGCCTGCGCCCGATGACGCGCGAGCTGGCGCAGCTGACCGAACGCCCGCTCAGCGCCATCGTCACCCATACGCATTTCGATCATTCGGGCGGCCTGCACGAATTCGACCACCGCTGCGGCCACAGTGCCGAGTCTGACATCATCGCCAACCCCACGCCCGCCAACACCTATGCCGACGCGGGCTTTGTGCGCGCGGAAACCTTCACCGCCCTGCCCTTTGAGGGCTTCTCGTACGAGCACTACACGGTAAAGCCCGCGCCCCTCTCCGCCCTCCTTGACGAAGGCGACGTGATCGACCTCGGCGACCGCGTCTTCACCGTCTTCCACCTGCCCGGCCACAGCCCAGGCTCCATCGCGCTGCACGAGTCCTCCACGGGCCTCCTGTTCAGCGGCGACGTGGTGTATGACGGCGACCTCATCGACGACATGGACCATTCCGACCCCGAAAAGCTGGCCGAGTCTCACGCCCGCCTGCGCGAGCTCGACGTCACCACCGTTCATGCGGGGCATTTCAAGTCCTTCGGCCGGGACAAGCTGATTGAAATCCTCGACGAATACCGCGACGGTGGCCGCCGTCTGGGCGAGGCCGACGCATGGCTCGCCGACATGATCGCAAGGAGCAAAGCGCAGTGATGCAACGCACGGCCATCATCACCGGCGGGCTGGCGGGCATCGGCCTCGCCACCGCCCGCCTGCTGCACCAGGCCGGACACACCGTCGCCATCGGCGCACGCCGCGGCGACGACACATCGCTTCAGGACATGGCGCGCGACACCGTCGGTGCGGATGTCTTCGTCGCCCCGCTCGACGTGCGCCAGCGCGGCTCGGTCACGGCCTTCTGCACCTCCGTCAAAAATCAGTTCGGCACGCCGCAGATCCTCGTGAACGCCGCCGGCGTCACCCGGCACCAGACGGTCTCCGACCACGACCTCGACGCCTGGGACGACGTGATCGAGACCAACCTCACCGGCACCTTCCTGATGATACACGCGCTTCTGCCCGACATGATGGCGTCGGGCTGGGGCCGGATCGTCAACATCGCCTCCACCGCCGCCACGTCGGCGGTCGCCGACCACCCCGCCTATTGCGCGTCCAAGTCCGGCGTGCTCGGGCTTTCCCGCGCCGTGGCGCTCGAGGGCGCGCCCTACGGCGTCACCTGCACCACCGTCAGCCCGACCTGGGTCGAAACCGAGATGCTGCGCGAGTCGGCCGCCACCATTGCCAGCCAGAACGGCACCACGCAGGCCGATGAAATCGCGGCACTCGCCAAGGCCAACCCGCAAAACCGCCTGGTCCAACCGGACGAGGTCGCCGCCATCGTCGCGTTCCTGTGCTCCGACGCCGCCCCCGGACTCACCATGGAAGACATCCAGATCAACGCCGGCGCGCACTGGTAAGCGCCGCTCAGATCACCCGCCGCGCCCGCCACGCCATGACCGCGGGCTCGATCAGCCCCGCCGACAGGATCAGCGGCAGGCCCACAACTTCCTGTACCCCGAACCGCTCGCCCGCCCACAGGGCCGCGGTCACCGTCGCCACCACGATCTCGGTCATGAACAGCAACCCCACCAGCCCCGGGTTCAACCGCGACGGCGCATAGATCGTGGCAAAGGATCCCGGAAGGATCAGGAACAGCGCCACCGGCAGGAACCACACCATGGGCGACAGCACGGCAGCGCGGTCCGGCACCGCCGCGATCCCCTGTGCCGTGGCAAGCCCCGCCACCAGCACCGCCACGATGGCCCCCACCACCAGGAAATTTACCGCGTGGGTCAGGATATGCACCCGCCGTTCGGTCAGGATCAGCGTACAGCCCACCGCCCAGAACATCCCCGACACCAGCCCGCACCAGTCGCCCGCATTACGCGGCAGCGGCAGGCCCGTGTCATCGGCAAAGATCACCACCAGCCCCATGAGCCCCACGCCGATCGACAGCCACCGGTACCACGTCATCCGGTCGCCCAGGAAAATCCAGCCCAGCAGGAACCCCCAGATCGGCGTCATGTAGAACAGCAGCACCGCCCGCACCACCTCGGTGTATAGCAGCCCCGCGGCATACAGCGCGAACGCCACCCCCGCCAGAACGCCGCCCAGCAAGGGCCGCAGTCCCTGGCCGTAATCCGCGCGCAGCACCCACATCACCGGCAGGCTCATCAGCGCGGGCAGCACCATGAACACCACCATCGCCCAGGGCGCATCCAGCCCCGCCTGCTCCAGCATCCGCAGTGGCAGCCAGAATATGCCCCAGCACAAGCCGGCGAAAAGTCCCGACAGGACCGCCCTGCTGTTGCCCTCGGCCACCGCGTATCTCCTTCGTTGCGTGTCTCATATGCCACTCAGGCATCATCAAAGCGCAAAGGCAAGGCACCCCGGCCCTGCCTTCGCATTCGTACTTCGCGCTGCCGCGAATGTCGCGTCAGGCCGCCCGGTCTGGTATGTCCACGATCTTGCCGCGCGGAATCTCACAGGCCTTGTCGTAAAGCGGCGTCTCGGCCAGCGTGGCGGCATACATCTTGCCGTCCCGACCCTCGACCATCAGGTCGGTTCCCGGCCCGGCCTCGGCACTGTCCATCAGCGCATAGCCGATCCCATGCCCGAGGTAGGGCGAGGTCGCCCCGGAGGTCACACGCCCCGCAACCTTGCCATTCCATTCGACCCGGCCATTCACTCGCGGCTCACCATCCGGGCAGACGATCCCATGCAGGCGCTGGCCCTTGTCGGCTTTCTCCAGCGCCGCCTTGCCAATGAAATCGTCCTTGTCCAGCGCCACGAACCCGCCCAGCCCGACATCGTAAGGCGTGGTCGTCTCGTCGAAATCCGAGTTGGCGTTCAGGATACCGGCCTCGATCCGGCGGATATTCATCGAATCCAGCCCGAACATCCTCAGACCATAGGGCGCTCCCGCCTTCTCCAGATGCGCCCACAGCGCGGCGGCATCGTGATGCGGCTCGGTGTAGAACTCCCAGCCCAGTTCGTTGGTATAGCCGGTGCGCGAAATCAGCACCTTCTGACCGCCGAAATCCACCCACGCGCTGCCGAAATAGCCGAACGGCTCGGGAATCCCATCCTTCGCGGCGTCTTTCAGTATCTCCATCGCCAAAGGCCCCTGGATCTGGCTCACGTTCACCTCCGGGTCGGTGATCTCCACATCCATCCCCTTCGCATGCGCCCGTGCCCAGTTCACGAAATCCCCGTCCGCCTGCGCGTACCAGAACCGGTCCTCGGCCAGCCGCACGAACACCCCGTCCACGATCAGGCCACCATGGTCGAAACAGGCGATGCCATAACCGCATCGACCAACTTTCACCTTGGAAATGTCATTGACGAACAAGAGGTTCATCAGCTTCTCGGCATCCGGACCCTTGATCTCCAGCGGCCACTCTCCGGTATGCAGGCACGCCGCCTTCGTCCGCAGCAGCCAATACCCCTCGTCGGTCGGCAGGTCATCCATGTAGACGCACATGAACCGTCGGTTATAGACGCAGTAATGCGGGCCATGCTGCGCCTCGATCGCGTGATACGCATGGCGCCGCAGGTTGAAATCCCACCCCGCACCGGGCCGCGTGGTGATCAGGTCCCGCGTCTTTCCGTCACTCGAATTCATCATTGGTCTGCCTCCGGGTCCAGCCGTGCGCCCAGCGCACCCGCCACCAGTTTCTGAAAATGGTGCACCGCGTGCTCGCTCAACTCGGTCAGCCCCTCGTCCACGACGAAACGCCCCTGGTTGTACCCGCTGGATTTCAGCCCCTTCTGCACGCTCTCGCACAACCCGATATCCTCGGGCTGCAACACGTCCTTCTGATAGTTGATCGCATCGCGCAGCTGCTGCGTGACCTCGCCGTCCTTCACGAACCAGTCCTGGTATTCGACGCATTTCTCCGGCGCAGTCGGGTTCATCTGTAAGACCGACAGGTTCGCCTCGCCCGGATAGGCCCAGATGGTGAAGTTCGGCCAGACGAACCAGCCCGCGTATCCGAAATCCACGTCGCCCGCTTCGAACTTGTAGGCCCGCGCGTTCATCGTTCTCGGCTGCCCGGCGCACTGGCTGGAATACAGCCCGCAGGTGATCGTGCGATAGCTGTCCATGTCCACCAGGTCGACAAAATCGTGGTGCGCCGGCGCGCAGTGATAGCACTCTAGGAAGTTGTCCATCAAAACTTTCCAGTTCGCCTCGACCTCGTAGGTGTCGCGCTGCGCGAACTGCAAATCGTCGACCGAAGGGACAAAATGTCGGATCTCGGACTCCAATTCGCCCATCTGTTCGGCGAATGGCGTTGCGCTTTCATCCAGATTGACGAGAACGAGGCCACAGAACACCTCCACCTTCACCGGCTTCAGCGAAAACTCCTCCTTCCGGAAGCCCTCGACATTCTCGGTATTCCGCGCCGACCGCAGGTTGCCGTCAAAGTCGAACGCCCAGGCGTGGTAGGGACAGGTGATGATGTTCTTCTTGCCCGTCCCGCTGACCAACTCATGCCCACGGTGCGGACACACGTTGAAGAACGCGTTCAACTCGCCGGTACGGCTGCGCGCCACGAACACGTTCTGTTCGTGGATCTTCACGGTCAGAAACTGTCCGGGCTCGGCCACCTGGCTCACATGCCCGGCATAATACCAGGTCTTGTAGAAAATCGCGTCCTTCTCGGCCGCCCAGATCTCCGCATCGTGGTAGAACCGCGCGGGCAAGGTATAGGAATTCTTCGGATCGGCCCGGAACGGCATGTCGCCGGGCATAAGGTTCAACGTCTGCAGGGTCATGGCGTACTCCGATCTGGCTGTTGACAGTGTCAGCCATTACCTAGGATCATGACAAACGCTCTTTTCTCATGGATTTGACCAAGCCAAGCTTATGCCAAAACCACATCTGCCACCGCTCGACCTGATGGAACCGTTCGAGGCCGCCGCCCGCCTCGGCAGCTTCACCCGCGCCGCCGACGAGCTGTCCGTCACCCAGTCCGCCATTTCCCAACGTGTGCGCAAGCTCGAGGCCCTGCTTGACACCGCGCTCTTCGTCCGGGGGCATCGCACCATCACCCTCACCCCCGAGGGCCGCGAGTTGCTGATCGGCGTCCGCGCCGCGCTTCAGCACATGACGGCAGCCACCCGCGCGCTCAGACAGCGCGACGACCGCCCCCGCGTGCGCCTCGGCGCGGATACCTCCATGGCGCAACTCTGGCTCACCCCCCGCCTGGCCCCGGCCCTGGCAGACAGCCCGCCGCTCATGCTCGACCTGCTGGCCTCCGACACGGAATCCGAGCTTCTGACGGCGGAAATCGCCCTTCTGCATGGCGCGGGCGACTGGCCCGGCTTCACCGCCACGCGGCTCTTCGCCGACGCGGTCTTCCCGGTCTGCACCCAAGAATTCCTCTCGCACACGCCGCTCGGTACACCCGAAGACCTGCTCACCGCTCCCCTGATCGACCTCGATTACACCCACTGGAACTGGATGAACTGGGGCATCTGGCTGACCGAGGCGGGCCTCGACCCCACCCGCGCCACGACGCTGATGCGCACCAACAGCTACATGGCCCAGCTCGACGCCGCCCGCGCCGGCCTCGGCGTGGCGCTCGCCTGGGAGGGCCAGCTGACCGAGGATCTCACGACAGGCCGCCTCGTCCGCCCCATCGACCACGCCGTCACCACGCCCTTCGGCTACTACCTCATCCTGCGCGACACCGCCGAACCTGCCGCGCGCCACCTGGCCCAGAACCTCCTCCGGGCCGAAACCTGACCCGCTCCGACCTCTTTCACACCGCGACCTTTGCATTTCTCGCCGCTTACATGCTCAAATCCGACGCGCGCGCCAGCACCGCCTTGGCAAGCCTCGCGCCGCCTGTTTAACTATGCCCCGACATCAGACTCACCCCAAGCCAAGAGGTTTTCCCATGCGCTACCTCGCGCCAACCACGCTGGATGACGCCATCCAGTTGCTCAGCGGCGATCCCGGCGATTGCCGCGTGCTCGCCGGGGGCACCGACCTGCTCGTCCGCCTGCGCTCCGGCGATGCCGAGCCCGACAGCATCCTCGACATCAAGCGCATCAACGACCTTCGCCAGATCACGCCCGAGGACGGCGGCTGGCGTATCGGCGCCGCGGTCTCTTCCGCCGAAATGAACGAGCACAAGGACCTGAAAGCCGACTACCCCGGCGTCTGCGAGGCCGCCGACCTGATCGGCTCCACCCAGATCCAGGGCCGCTGCACGCTCGCCGGCAACCTCTGCAACGCCTCGCCCGCCGCCGACTCTGTGCCCGCGATGGTCGCCGTCCGCGCCGTGGCCCGCGTCGCCGGGCCAAACGGCACCCGCGACGTGGCCGTAGAGGATATCCCCACCGGCCCCGGCAAGACCTCGCTGGAAAAGGGCGAATTCGTCGCCTCGATCTTTCTGCCCGCCAAGGCGGACCGCTCGGGCGATGCCTACCTGCGCTTCATCCCGCGCACCGAGATGGACATCGCCGTAGTCGGCTGCGGCATCTCCCTCACTCTCGATGGCGACGGCACCTGCACGTCTGCCCGCGTCTCGCTCGGTGCCGTGGGCCCCAAGGTCATGGTGGTCGACACCGCAGCCGAGGCACTCATCGGAACCAAGCTCGACGACGCCGCGATGGACGCACTGGCCCAGGCCTGCTCCGCCGCCGCCTCCCCCATCGCCGACAAGCGCGGCACGGTCGAATTCCGCACGCACGTGGCCGGCGTGCTGGCCCGCCGCGCCGCCGCCATCGCCAAGACCCGCGCAGAAGGATAAGCCCCCATGAGCAACATCCACGTCACCACCAAGATCAACGGCGACCCGACGGAATATCTCTGTGCGCCCGATGAAACCCTGCTCGACGTCCTGCGCGACCGTCTCAGCATGACCGGCTCCAAGGAAGGCTGCGGCACGGGCGATTGCGGCGCCTGCTCGGTCACCGTCAACGGCCGTCTCGTCTGTTCGTGCCTCATGCTGGGGGCCGAGGCCGAAGGCGCCGAGATCGAGACCATCGAAGGCATGGCCGACGGCGATCAGCTTCACCCCCTGCAACAGAAGTTCATCGAACATGCCGCGCTTCAGTGTGGCATCTGCACCCCGGGCATCCTCGTCGCGGCCAAGTCGCTGCTGGAAAAGAACCCCGACCCGACCGAGGAAGAGGCCCGCTACTGGCTCGCCGGCAACCTCTGCCGCTGCACGGGCTATGACAAGATCATCCGCGCCGTGCTCGACACGGCCGCCGACCTCAGAAAGGCATCGTGATGGCACTCGACAGCAAACAGGTCCTCGACACCCAACAGTTCAAGATCGTCGGCACGCGCCCCCTGCGCCCCGATGGCATCGACAAGGTCACCGGCAAGGCCCGCTTCGGCGCCGACATCACTGCGCCGGGGATGCTGATCGGCAAGGTGCTGCGCAGCCCTCACGCCCACGCCCGCATCAAATCCATCGACACGTCGGCCGCCGAGGCGATCGAGGGCGTCCACGCCGTCGTCACCCGCGCCGACTTCGCGCAGATCACCGATGACGATGCCACAGCCGACATCCTCGACAACTGCATGGCGGGCGATAAGGCGCTCTATGACGGCCACGCCGTCGCCGCCGTTGCCGCCAGCTCGGGCCACATCGCCAAGAAGGCGCTGAAGGCGATCAAGATCGACTACGAGGTTCTCGACCACGTCACCGACGTCGACAAGGCCATCGCCGACGGCGCCCCTATCCTCCACGAAGGCCGCGCCGACGAATCCGTGCCCGAAGGGTCCTCGCCCAACATCATGGCCCGCTACGAGTTCGGCCATGGCGACATCGACGCCGGCTTGTCGCAAGCCGACGAGATCATCGAACGCAGCTACCGCACCGAGGCCACGCACCAGGGCTATATCGAACCCCACGCCTGCCTCGCCCAGATGAGCCAGGACGGCCAGGCCGACCTGTGGTGCTGCACCCAAGGCCATTACATGGTCCGCAACACCTGTGCCGCGATCCTCGGCTTGGATCAGGGCCAACTGCGCGTCACCGCGTCCGAGATCGGCGGCGGCTTCGGCGGCAAGACGGCCGTCTTCCTCGAACCCGTGGCGCTGATGCTGGCCAAGAAATCCAGCCGCCCGGTCAAGATGGTCATGACCCGCTCAGAGGTGCTGCGCGCCACCGGCCCCACGGCCTCGTCCTCGGTCGATATCCGCATCGGCATGACCAAGGACGGCCGCATCACCGCCGGCTTCGCCGAACTGCGCTACCAGGGCGGCGCCTATCCCGGCTCGCCGGTCGAAATGGGCTCCATGTCCGCCTTCGCGCCGTATGACCTGGAAAACGTGAAAACCGTCGGCTGGGACATCGTCAGCAACCGCCCCAAACAGGCCGCCTATCGCGCCCCCGGCGCGCCCATGGCCGCCTTCGCGGTGGAATCAGCCATCGACGAACTGGCCAAGGGCCTCGGCCTCGACCCGCTGGAGGTGCGCCTGAAAAACGCCGCGCGCGAAGGCACCAAGGCCTCCTACGGCCCCACCTACCCCGCCATCGGGCTCGAGGCGACTTTGCGCACCGCCAAGGATCACCCGCATTGGACAGCGCCCCTCGGCCCCAACCAGGGGCGCGGCGTCGCCTGCGGCTTCTGGTTCAACTTCGGCGGCGACACCTGCGTCACGCTCAACATCACGCCCGACGGCACCGTCACGGTCTCCGAGGGCAATCCCGACATCGGCGGCTCCCGCGCCTCCATGTCGATGATGGCGGCCGAGGAACTGGGCATCCCCTACAACAAGGTCCGCACCATCGTGGCCGACACCGGCAGCCTCGGTCAGAACGAGGTCACCGACGGCTCGCGCGTGACCTTCGCCGTGGGCCTTGCCACGATCGAGGCCGCCCGCGCCGCCAAGCGCGAGATGTGCCGCCGCGTGGCCAAGCTCTGGGACATCGACGAGGACGCGGTGGAATGGCGCGACGGCGCGGTGCACCCCACCGGCCACAACGCCGGCAGCCACGACCCCATGACCCTCGCCGAAATCGCCGCCATCGCCTCCAACACCGGCGGGCCCATCGCGGGCCACCACGAGGCCAACCCCGAAGGCGCCGGCGTCAGCTTCGCCACCCACATGGTCGACACCGAGGTGGACCCCGAAACCGGCGCGGTGAAAATCCTGCGCTACACGGTGTTTCAGGACGCGGGCAAGGCCGTCCACCCGGATTACGTCGAGGGTCAGTTCCAGGGCGGCGCCACGCAAGGCATCGGCTGGGCACTCAACGAGGAATATATCTACGGCGATGACGGCACGCTGCAGAACGCGGGCTTCCTCGACTACCGCATTCCCGTGGCCTCCGACCTGCCGATGATCGACGCGGTGATCCTGGAAATCCCCAACCCCGGCCACCCCTACGGCGTGCGCGGGGTGGGCGAAACCTCCATCGTGCCGCCCCTCGCGGCCATCGCGAATGCTGTCTCCGAGGCGGCAGGCGTGCGCATGACCGATCTGCCCATGTCGCCCCCGAAAGTGCTCAAGGCGATGCACGACAAGTAACCCCGGGACAGGCCCCGGACCAGTTCCGGGGCCTTTCTCATCAACCCGTAGGGTGGGTGAAAACCCACGCGCCTCGACCCGTTCAAAGCGGCAGGCACCGCCCGGTTGCCGCCGTCGATCGCCAACGATTTTGAACGCGACCCCACGCATCACCGACCCACTCCCGACACGTGTTACAAGAAATGGGAGATGGCCCGATGCCAACGCACTACCTTACCGGATTCAACGATCTGCTCGGCTTCGGCAAGGGCGACGACACCGTCTATGCCTTCGGCGGCGACGACTACCTCTTCGGAAATGACGGAAACGACTACCTGCTCGGAATGGACGGCGAGGACACCATTCTCGGCGGCTATGGTTCCGATATCGTCGATGGCGGGGATGGTGACGACGTGATCTACGGCGGCCTGCCGGGCGGCGCCGATGTCGGATCGAACGTGCTCTTCGGCGGCGCGGGCGAAGACCTCATCTATGCGGGCGACGACGGTGATTTCATCGACGGCGGCACTGGCCGGGACAAGATCATCGGCGCTTCGGGGGCCGATACCATTCTCGGTGGCGCGGGCAGCGACCGCATCGAAGCCGGCGGCGGCCATGACAGCATCGACGGCGGCACCGGTTTCGACTTCATCCTCGGCGGCGCCGGCAATGACACGGTCAACGGCGGCGACAGCCGCGACACCATCAAGGGCGGCTCCGGGAACGATCATCTTTCCGGCGACGACGGCAGCGACGAGCTTCACGGCAACCGGGGCGACGACAACCTCTTCGGCGGCGATGGCAACGACAGGCTCTTTGGCGGCAAAGACGACGATTTTCTGCATGGCGGATATGGCAACGATACGCTCGACGGCGGCGCCGGCAACGACTGGATCATCGGCGGCGAAGGCCCCAATCCCGGCGACGGGCTCTATGGCTATGACGACGTGGCCTATGGCGGTGCGGGCAACGACTATATCTATACCGGCTCGGGCAATGACACGGCCGATGGCGGCACCGGCAACGACACGATCTATTCCGGCTCTGGTCAGGACGTGATCTATGGCGGCCTTGGCGACGACCTGATCCATGCCACGAACCCACCGGACGGCCCGTTCGAGGGTGTCGGCAACTATTCTCTTGGCATCGACGACAGGATCTTTGCCGGGGACGGCGACAACACCATCCACTCAGGTGTCGGCAACGATTTGATCACCTCCGGCGATGGCAACGATTACATTCGTTCCGTCAACGGCAGTGATACGGTCCACTCAGGCGACGGGGACGATTTCGTCTGGCTCAGCACAACGTACTTTTCCCCGGATCCGGACATGCCCCCCGCCCCGACCGAAACCGATCTCGGCGGCGGCGACGACACATACTATTCCACCGGTTTCAACGATGACATCGTTAAGGGCGGCGACGGCGACGACTTCATCTACATCGAAGGCGGCAACAATATCGTCTTCGGCGGCGAAGGTGCCGACACGATTCAGGGCGGCGACCGCGACAGCGGCAGCGCGAAAGGTGCCGAGGCCACGCTCGACATCCTCTACGGCGGCGACGGTGACGACAAGATCTATGTCTGGGGCGGTGACAACCTCGTCGAGGGCGGCGCCGGCAACGACACGATCGATGCCCGCCTGGGCGAGGATATCGCCCTTGGCGGTACGACCCGCATGAACGGCGGCACCGGAGACGATTGGCTGATCGGACGCTGGAATGAAACCGACGAGTTCGTGTTCACCCACGGGGGCGATTTCGGCACGGACGTGATCCGCAGCTTTCAAGCGGGGCATGACCGCATCCTGATCGACACGTTCCAGGACGATCCGGTCGCATTCACTTCAACCGTCGTCGGGACCAGTGTTCATATCGAATTCCAGGGCGATGACGGCCTGTTGGTGATCGAAAGCGGGGCATTGACCTGGAACGACAGCTACATCGAGTTCATCTGACTGAAACAAGCGGCGCATTTGCGCCCGTCCCGGGCTTGACCCGGGACCTCCCGACCCCAAGATACGCATCATGGTTCAAGTCACGATATGGGGCTCCCTGGCCCAGTTCACCGACGACCGCCGCGAGGTCGAGGTCGACGCCGAAAACCTGCGCCAACTGCTCGACGGGCTGGCACAGAAATATCCCGGGCTCAAACCCCAGCTGGACCGGGGCGTTTCCGTCTCCATCGACGGGCGCGTCTACAACGACAGCTGGTTCCAGCCCATCAAACCCGACAGCGAGGTCGTCCTGCTTGCGCGCCTCAAAGGCGGCTAAAGCGTTTCGCCTTTGGCTGATGGCACAGGTCAAAGGCGAAACGCTCTAGTCCGACGACAACGCCTTCAAGGGCGCCCAAAGCTTGAACGCAAAGCCATCCGTATCGAACGCCACATCGGTCTTGGCGCCGAGCGACGCCTCGGTCAGCTTGGTCAGAACCTGGGTGCCAAAGCCCGGCTTGGCCGTCGCATTCACCTCCGGCCCGCCCCGCTCGACCCAGGACAGCGTGAAGTCCGGGCGCTCGTCTCCCTCGACCGACCACGACATCTCGACCTTCCCCTTGTCGTCCGACAAGGCGCCGTATTTCGCCGCGTTCGTGGCCAGTTCATGTGTCACCATGCCCAGGATCTGCGCCGCGTTGCTGGAAATCATCAGGTCCGGCCCGTTCAGCACCACCCGCTCCCGCGTCGCCCCGGCGAAGGGCTTCACCTGCTCGGTGAAGATCTGGCGCAGCCCGAACCGACTGCCGGCATCGTGCATCATCGCTTCCTGGTTGCGGCTCAGCGCCGTCAGCCGCGCCAGCAGGCGGTCGGCAATCTCTTCGGGCGGCGAGTGCCGCGCCAGCTGCCGGACAATCCCCGATACAACCGTGATCAGGTTCTTCGCCCTGTGCCCCAACTCGCCGATCAGGAACTGTGCGCGCTGCTCGGCCATTTCCCGCGCGGTGATATCGACAACGGCGAACACCCCTTCCAGCGGCATTCCCTCGGCATCATAGGTCACCTGCTTGCGCGCATTGACCCAGCGCAACGGGCCATCCGGCGTCAGAACACGGTGCGTCATGTCCAGCACCTGCAACGGATGATCCGGCGACAACAGGCAGGCCAGGCCTTCTTGCACCTGAGGCCAATCATCGGGATGGATCCGCGCATGCAATTCCGACCGCGACACTTCAACGCCTGCATCCAGCCCGAAATACGCTGCCGCCAGCGCATCGCAGCGCAGCACGTCGGCGCGGTAATCGACCTTTCCCAATCCGACCTGAGCGACCTTCAGGCCAAGTTCCATGTCGTCGGATGTCAGGGGAATGTTCAGCGGGGTCTTCAAGTCTTTCGTCATGGCATGTGTTTCGGGCCGGTGAATCGCACCGTCAATGTCACAGTTTAAACGGGCTCCGGAAATTAACTCTCAGGCAGGTTTTCGCCGCCTGCCGGGTCCAAGGCAAGCTTTTCACACTGCGGCGCACGCGGCAATTCGTGCATTTTCCGGCGCAAAATGGATGCGGCGCTCAGTTTCGCCTGATGCAACAGACCCTGCCGTATTGCGTAGGGTGGGTGACAACCCACGCGTCCCCGCAACCCATGAAACGAACCCGAACCGAAAACGCCTCAGCCGCAGACCCGACAGACCGTATCCCAGTCCTTCAGCCGCTCTGCCACCGGCGCGGGCACCGGCCGGTCGGTAAAGAACATGTCGACCTCGCCCAACGACGCGATCCGCGCCGGGGCCATGCGGTGAAACTTGGAATGGTCCGCCACAAGGTAGGTCCGCCGCGCCCGCGCGATGATCGACTGGCTGACATGCACCTCCTGCACGTCAAAATCCAGAAGGTCGCCCTCGTCATCCAGCGCCGAGCAGCCAATCACGGCATAGTCGAACTTGAACTGCTCGATCGCCCGTGTCGTGAGGTTGCCGATCAGCCCCCCGTCCGAGCGGCGCAAAACGCCCCCGGCCACCACGATCTCGCACTCCGCGTTGGCCACCAAGATATTGGCAACATTCATGTTATTCGTGATCACCATCAGGTCACGGTGGCTCAGCAGCGCACGCGCCACCGCCTCGGTCGACGTCCCGATGTTCAGGAAGACCGACGCCCCGTCCGGGATTTCCTGCGCGCAGACCTGCGCTATCGCCTGCTTGGCCGCCTCGTTCAGGTCGCGCCGCTCCTCGTAGCCGATATTGGAAACGCCGGACGGCATCACCGCGCCGCCATGCACGCGCTCCAGCCGCCCGGCCTCGGCCAGGTCCGTCAGGTCGCGCCGGATCGTCTGCACCGTCACGCCAAAGCGCACGGCCAGATCCTCGACCGTGACCTTGCCTTCGTTGCGGGCGATCTCGAGGATCTCGGGATGGCGAAAAGTTTGTGACATGCACCTTGGCGTCGGTTTCGGTTTTTTCGTTTTCGCGGAAAATCCGCGTATGTCAAAGGAAAATCCGGGGTCAGACCGCCTTTCGCAGCCGCAGAAAGACCAGCCACCACAGTATGGAGGTCCTGCATGTCGTTGTTTTTAAAAGACTCTCATCAAAGCGAACAAAAACGAAAGAAGCATTTGACTCCATCAACCTGAACGTGCTCATTTACCGGGCACAGTTTCCGGCGGCATCTGGGGAGGATGGATGCACCCAAGTCACGAAAATATAAGCGATATTTTCGTCATTGGCGGCGGAATCAACGGCTGCGGCATCGCCCGCGACGCCGCCGGTCGCGGCCTGTCCGTCACCTTGGCCGAGATGAACGATCTCGCCTCGGCCACCTCCTCGGCCTCGACCAAGCTTTTCCACGGCGGCCTCCGCTACCTCGAGTATTTCGAGTTCCGCCTCGTCCGCGAGGCCCTGATCGAACGCGAGGTTCTGCTGCGCAACATGCCGCATATCAGCTGGCCGATGCGCTTCGTGCTGCCCTATCATCGCGACATGCGCTTCGAGGGGGGCACCCCCACCTCGCGCCTGCTGGAAAAGATCATGCCGTGGATGCGCGGCCGCCGCCCGGCATGGCTCATACGCCTCGGCCTTTTTCTGTACGACAGCCTCGGGGGCCGCAAGATCCTGCCCCGCGCCCGATCAATCTCGCTCGACGGCACGCCCGAAGGCGCCCCGCTGAAATCTCATTTCAAACAGGCGTTCGAATATTCCGACTGCTGGGTCGAAGACGCCCGCCTCGTGTCACTCAACGCCCGCGACGCCGCGGGTCGCGGCGCCGAAATCCTCACCGGCACCCGTGTCACCGCGGCCCGCCGCGCGGGTGACGTCTGGGAGATCGACCTCGAAGACACCGCCACCGGCAACCTGCTGACCCGCCGCGCCCGCGCGCTCGTCAACGCAGGCGGCCCATGGGTCGGCGACATCCTGCAGGACGTCACTCATATCGACAGCCGCGAAGGCGTGCGCCTCGTACGCGGCAGCCATATCGTCACGCGCAAACTCTTCGATCACCCCAAGTGCTACTTTTTCCAGGGGACCGATGGCCGCATCATCTTCGCCATCCCCTACGAGCAGGATTTCACCCTGATCGGCACCACCGACGCCGACCATCCCGACCCCGGCACGAAACCCGTCTGCACTCCCGCCGAGCAAGAGTATCTCTGCAATTTCGCCTCGGAATATTTCGAAACGCCCGTCACCCGCGACGATATCGTCTGGACCTATTCCGGCGTCCGCCCGCTCTATGACGACGGCGCCAAATCTGCGACCGCTGCAACTCGCGACTACGTGCTGAAGCTCGACACCAACGGCCCGCCGCTCCTCAATATTTTCGGCGGCAAGATCACCACCTACCGCCGCCTCGCGCAGGCCGCCGTGGGCAAGCTTGCCGCCCGTTTTCCGAACGCCAAAGGAGACTGGACCGCCGACGCCGCCCTGCCCGGTGGCGACTTCGCGGTGGAGAACCGCGACCGGATGGCGGCCGACCTGCAATCCGACTACCCCTTTCTGACCGAGCCCTGGGCCTACCGCCTGCTCCGCGCCTACGGCACCGAGGCCCGCACACTTCTGGGCGACGCGCAGGCCGCCGCCGACCTCGGTCGCAACTTCGGCGCAACCCTGACCGAACGCGAGGTCCGGTGGCTGACATCCCACGAATTCGCCCGCTCAGCCGAAGATATCGTCTGGCGCCGCAGCAAGCTGGGCCTGCGCATGACTGAACGTGAAATCAACGACTTGCAACATTGGATGCAGGCCAACCCCGACGGCGACACCGTGATCGCCGCGGCGGCAGAATAGGGACGTAACGCATGACGCTTGTTCTGGACAACGTGTCGAAAAAAGTGGGGGCGGACACGCACATCCACTCCACCGACCTGACGCTGGAAAAAGGCACGATGAACGTCCTTCTGGGCCCCACGCTCGCGGGCAAGACCACGCTGATGCGCCTGATGGCAGGGCTTGATGCCCCCACCACCGGCCGCATCCTCTGGAACGGCACCGACGTCACCGGCATGCGCGTGCAGGACCGCGGCGTCGCCATGGTCTACCAGCAGTTCATCAACTACCCGTCCATGAACGTCTACGACAATATCGCCAGCCCCATGCGCCTGTCGGGCAAGCCCAGGGAAGAGATCGACCGCGCCGTGCGCGACACCGCCGAGATGCTGCAACTGACCCCCATGCTCGACCGCAAGCCGCTCGAGCTTTCCGGCGGCCAGCAACAGCGCTGTGCGCTGGCCCGCGCGCTAGTCAAGAACGCCGGTCTCGTCCTGCTGGACGAGCCTCTCGCCAACCTCGACTACAAGCTGCGCGAGGAGCTGCGCATCGAGATCCCCCGCATCTTCGAGGAATCCGGCGCGATCTTCGTCTACGCCACCACCGAACCCGAAGAAGCCCTCTTGCTCGGCGGCAACACCGCCACGCTCTGGGAAGGCAGCGTCACGCAATTCGGCCCCACGCCAAAGGTCTATCGCCAGCCCGCCGATGCCACCACCGCGCGCGTCTTCTCGGACCCGCCGATGAACTTCCTGCAGATCTCGAAAACCGGCGGCAAGCTGATGTTCGGCGAGGGCCAATCCCTGCCCGCCACCGGCAAGATGGCCGACCTGCCCGAGGGCCGCTACACCGCCGGCTTCCGCCCGAACCACCTGGAGATCGCACAGCACACCGACGCCGCCATGCGCTTCGTGACAAAGCTCAGCGTGACCGAGTTGACCGGCTCGGAAACCTTCATCCACCTCGACCACCACGATAGCCGCTGGGTCGGCGTCATCCACGGTGTCCACGACCTTCAGCCGGGCCGCGACCTGCCGGTCTATCTCGACCCGGCCCATATCTATATCTTCAGCGAAGACGGCGATCTTGTATCCCCCGCCGCCTACGCGCTGGCCGCCTGAGGGGCTGACAAGAATGGCAAAGATCACGCTCGACAACCTGGCCCACAGCTACCTCGCCAACCCGACCTCCGAGGATGACTTCGCCCTCAAGGAGCTCAACCACGACTGGACCGACGGCGAGGCCTACGCCCTTTTGGGTGCGTCCGGCTGCGGCAAGACCACGCTTCTCAACATCATCTCCGGGCTGTTGCAGCCCAGCCGGGGCCGCATCCTGTTCAACGATGTCGACGTCACGCACGCCCCCACGACCGAGCGCAACATCGCGCAGGTCTTCCAGTTCCCGGTCGTCTACGACACCATGACCGTGCGCGAAAACCTTGCCTTCCCGCTCAAGAACCGCGGAGCCAACAAGGCCTATGTCGCCCAGCGCGTGCAGGACATCGCCACCATGATCGGGCTCGAGGACACGCTGAACCGCAAGGCGCGCGGGCTCACGGCAGACGCCAAGCAGAAGATCAGCCTTGGCCGCGGCATGGTGCGCGAGGACGTCAACGCGCTCCTCTTCGACGAGCCCCTGACCGTCATCGACCCCCACATGAAGTGGGAACTGCGCACGCAACTCAAGCAACTGCATCAGCAGTTCGGCCACACCATGATCTATGTCACCCACGACCAGACCGAGGCGCTGACCTTCGCCGACAAGGTCGTGGTCATGCATGACGGCCGCGTGGTCCAGATCGGCACGCCCGAGGACCTGTTCAACACCCCCGAACACACCTTCGTCGGCTACTTCATCGGCTCGCCCGGCATGAACGTGATCCCCGCGAAAGTCGAAGGAAACCAAGCCTATATCAACGGCTCTGAACTCTCCCTCGCCAATTCCTACGCCCCACTCGAAGGTCGCGTCGAAATCGGCGTCCGCCCCGAATTCGCCCGGCTCTCGGACAGCGAAGGGCTGCCGGTCAAGGTCCGCCGGGTCGAGGATGTGGGCCGCCACAAGATCATCCGCGCCGACTGTTTCGGAACACCGATCAACATCATCGCGGACGAGGCCGAGGAAGTGCGCGCCGACGCCACCCGCGTCGCGTTCGACCCCGCCCATGTCAACGTCTACGCCAACGACTGGCGCGTGACGCCCCAAGGGAGGGCCGCCTGATGAACCTGCGCAATTCCATCCCGGACTTGATCCGGGACCTCCCAGCCAACCCGCACAACGCCGTCCCGGGCCTGACCCGGGACCTCCCCGCCACCCGCCACGCAACGAACGAGGCCGCCTGATGGACAAGACCCCCAATCAAAAGGCCTGGTTCCTCGTCCTGCCCGTGCTGATCCTCGTGGCCTTCTCCGCCGTCATCCCGCTGATGACCGTGGTGAACTATTCGGTGCAGGACACCTTCGGGAACAACGAATTCTTCTGGGCCGGGCTCGAATGGTTCCGCGAACTGCTCGAAGACGACCGCATGTGGGACGCCTTGGGGCGGCAGCTCATGTTCTCCGGCATAATCCTCGCCATCGAGGTGCCCCTGGGCATCCTCGTCGCCCTCAACATGCCCAAGAAAGGCGTCTGGGTCTCGATCTGCCTTGTCCTGATGTCCCTGCCGCTGCTGATCCCGTGGAACGTGGTCGGCACCATCTGGCAGATCTTCGGCCGCGTCGATATCGGCCTGCTGGGCCATACGCTGGCCGCCCTGGGGATCGACTACAACTACACGCAGGATCCCTTTGCCGCGTGGGTCACGGTTATCGTGATGGACGTCTGGCACTGGACATCGCTGGTGGCCCTGCTGGCCTATGCCGGCCTGCAGTCCATCCCCGACGCCTATTACCAGGCCGCCAAGATCGATCAGGCCTCGCGCTGGAAGGTGTTCCGCTACATCGAGCTGCCCAAGATGGCGGGTGTCCTGATGATCGCCGTGCTCCTGCGCTTCATGGACAGTTTCATGATCTATACCGAGCCCTTCGTCGTCACTGGCGGCGGCCCCGGCAGCACCACGACCTTCCTCAGCATCGACCTCGTCAAGATGGCCCTGGGCCAGTTCGACCTCGGCCCGGCAGCCGCCTTCTCGCTGATGTATTTCCTCGTGATCCTGCTGATCTCCTGGGTGTTCTATACCGTGATGGTCAATCTCGATAAGCGGGGGACATGAGCCGATGACCGACGCCACCACCGACCAACTCCCCGGCAAGCTCGCGCCCAGCGGCAAGAACCGCCGTGCCCGCGCGGGCATCAACACCCGCGCCATCGTGATGGGCCTCTACCTGATCTTCCTGCTCCTGCCGATCTACTGGCTGCTGAACATGAGCCTGAAGACCAATTTCGAGATCCTCAACAGCTTCACGCTCTGGCCCCGCAACCTGACGCTGGAAAACTACGCCACCATCCTGACCGACCCGGCCTGGTACTCGGGCTATATCAACTCGCTGATCTACGTGGTGATGAACACCGTCATCTCGCTCGCCGTGGCCCTGCCCGCCGCCTACGCGTTTTCGCGCTACACGTTCCTTGGCGACAAGCACCTGTTCTTCTGGCTCCTGACCAACCGCATGGCCCCCCCGGCGGTCTTCGCGCTGCCCTTCTTCCAGCTCTACAGCTCCGTGGGTCTCTTCGACACCCACATCGCCGTGGCGCTGGCGCATTGCCTCTTCAACGTGCCGCTGGCGGTGTGGATCTTGGAGGGCTTCATGCGCGGCGTGCCCAAGGAAATCGACGAAACCGCCTATATCGACGGCTATTCCTTCCCGCGCTTCTTCGTGAAGATCTTCATGCCACTGATCGCGTCGGGCATCGGCGTCGCCGCCTTCTTCTGCTTCATGTTCTCCTGGGTCGAACTGCTGCTCTCCCGCACGCTGACAACGGTCGACGCCAAGCCCATCGCCGCCATCATGACCCGCACCCAAGGGGCCGCGGGCATCGACTGGGGCGTGCTCGCCGCCGCCGGCGTGTTGACAATCGTCCCCGGCGCGCTCGTGATTTACTTCGTGCGCAACTACATCGCCAAGGGCTTCGCCCTGGGGAGGGTGTGATGAAGAAAACCTTGATATCTCTGGCCATTCTGGGCGCGTTCGCGACCACCGCCTCTGCGCAAAACATCGTCGTGCCGGACAATCGCGGCCCGACCGACAGCGGCTGTCTCGTCAAGGGGCTCGATCCCAATGGCGACGGCTTCCTGGCCCTGCGCACCTGTCCCGGCAGCAAGTACCAGCAGATCGGCAACCTGCACAACGGCGACGCCGCATATATCTACGGCGGCCAGGGCAAATGGCTATACGTCGAGAACGGTGCCCTGAACGGCAAAGAGGCGAAGTTCCGCGGCTGGATCTACAATGCCTGGTGCGAGTTCTACCCGTGAGCCTGCGCAAACTGACATATGCGGCCCTCTTGCTGACCCTTCTGCCGACCCTCCCGGCTTCGGCGCAGGACTATGCCCAGGACTGCAACGCCAACGGCTATGTCATCACCGCCGCCCGCGGCGCCTTCGCGGGCGCGCCGGTCTACCTCGGCAAGTCCTGCGACGCGTATCACAACGCACATGGCGAAGGCACATGGTGCTGGCAGAACAACGGCATCAACGTCAAACTACCCACCGGCAACTGGCTGCTCGCCCGCGTCGAACTTACCTGCCAGAACGCCGCACTGGACGAAATGGCATGCAGTTGCATCGACTTTTCGAACGGAGGTAACTGAACATGGACTGGATGGCATGGACACGGCACACGACCGCCAGCGTTCACATGATCGCGGCAGGCGCGGTCATGCTCTACTTTGTGCAAAAATACACCGCGATGGGCTTTGCCCTGGGGAGGGCGTGATGGAGCAAGAAGCGACGGCTGCAACCGCTTCAGCAGGTTCTATTTTAACAGTCTGGGTTCCGCTTTTGTCTGCAATCGTCGGCGGCTTGATTGCGATAATTGGTCAGGTCTTCGTGCATTGGATATTAGGTCGCAAGCAAAGAAATCTCGATTGCAAACGTAAAGAAACGCTTCTTTTCATGCTTGATCCAGAACACATGCCGAAAGATGTTGAGTGGCGAGACATCAAGACGCTCCAACGCATTATAGGTGCATCTGAGGAAGAGACAAAACGGCTTCTGATAGAAGTAGGCGCGCGCGGAAGCACTTTAGAAAACGATGTTTGGGCGCTGATCGAGCACAAGCCTTTCCCTAAAACTGCAGGAGCGGCATAATGGCATGGATGGCATGGACATGGCCCACCGCCGCCTTCTTCGGCGTTATCGCCCTGCTCCTCATAACCTTCACGATCCTCGCGCTGAAGTTCCCGGAAACGCCCCGCACCGGCATCCTGCGGATCGAGACCACGCGCGGCGACCGGCTGTTCATCACGCTCCTGGGCAGTGCCTTTATCAATCTCGCGTGGCTGGGCCTTGTCGGCACCAACCAGCCCTACGCGCTGATCGTCTGTGCGATCTATGCCGCCGCGGTGTTCCGCTGGGTCTGATCGCGCCCTAACCCCGGCGTTCCGCCCCAGCGGGCCGCCATAAACACATAAGTTCAGAAAGACCAATGGGAGGAACCAAATGACTCTGAACCTGAAATCAACGACCGCGCTGGCGGCGGCCATTGCCCTGACGGGCAGTACCGCATGGGCCGGCATGGAAGAGGCGATGGAGTTTCTTGAGACCGAAATCGCTGAAATGACCGCGCTTTCCCCCGAAGAGCAGGAAGCCGAGATGCAATGGTTCATCGACGCCGCCGAGCCTTTCCAGGGCATGGAGATCAAGGTCGTTTCGGAAACCATCACCACCCACGAATACGAAAGCCAGGTGCTCGCCCCGGCCTTCACCGCCATCACCGGCATCCAGGTCACCCATGACCTCATCGGCGAAGGCGACGTGGTCGAGAAACTTCAGACCCAGATGCAGTCGGGCGAGAATATCTACGACGCCTATGTCAACGACAGCGACCTCATCGGCACCCACTGGCGCTATCAGCAGGTGCGCAACCTGACCGACTGGATGGACGGCGAAGGCGCCGACGTCACCAGCCCCAATCTCGACCTCGACGACTTCATCGGAACGCAATTCACAACCGCACCCGACGGCAAGCTCTACCAGTTGCCCGACCAGCAGTTCGCGAACCTCTACTGGTTCCGCTACGACTGGTTCAACGACGACAAGAACAAGACCGATTTCCAGGAGGAATACGGCTACGAACTGGGCGTTCCGGTCAACTGGGCGGCCTACGAGGATATCGCCGAGTTCTTTACCGGCCGCGACCTCAGCCACATGGGCGTCGAGGGCGAGATCTTCGGCAACATGGACTACGGCAAGAAGGACCCCAGCCTTGGCTGGCGCTATACCGATGCGTGGATGTCCATGGCCGGAATGGGAGACGTGGGCGAACCCAACGGCCTGCCGGTCGACGAATGGGGCGTCCGGGTGAACGAGAACTCGCAGCCCGTCGGCTCCTGCGTCGCACGCGGCGGGGCCACCAATGCGCCCGCGGCCGTCTATGCCGTGACCAAGGCGATCGAATGGCTGCAGAAATACTCGCCCCCTGCCGCCGCCGGCATGACCTTCTCCGAGGCCGGGCCGATCCCGGCGCAGGGCCAGATCGCCCAGCAGATGTTCATGTACACCACCTTCGTGCCGCCGCTGGTGGCCTCCGATCAGGTGATGAATGAGGACGGCACGCCCAAATGGCGGCTCGCGCCCTCGCCGCATGGCGTCTACTGGAAAGAAGGCCAGAAGGTCGGCTATCAGGACGTGGGGTCCTGGACGCTGATGAAATCCACCCCGACGGACCGCGCCCAGGCCGCCTGGCTCTATGCGCAGTTCGTCACCTCGAAGCTCGTGGATGTGAAGAAAAGCCATGTCGGCCTGACCTTCATCCGCGAATCCACCATCCAGCACGAAAGCTTCACCGAGCGTGCCGACAAGCTGGGTGGCCTGGTGGACTTCTACCGCTCGCCCGCGCGCACCGCGTGGTCGCCCACCGGCACCAACATCCCGGACTATCCGAAACTGGCCCAGCTCTGGTGGCAGAACATCGGTGACGCGATGTCCGGCTCCAAGACCCCGCAAGAGGCCCTCGACGGCCTCTGCGCGGACCAGGAGCGCGTGCTGGAACGGCTCGAACGCGCCGGCGTGCAGGGCGATCTCGGCCCGGTGATGAACGAGGAACAGGACCCGCAATACTGGTACGACCAGGAAGGCGCGCCCTATGCCAAGCTCGAAAACGAGGACGAAGAGCCCAAGACCGTCTCCTACGACGAGCTGATCGCCAGCTGGCAGTAATCGCCTGTCCTGGGCCGGGACACCCCGGCCCATGAATCCGAAAAACCGTAGGGCGGGGATACTCCCCGCCCTCTTTTCCATCCCCGTCCCGGGCTTGACCCGGGACCGCTCCCCTTGGACACTCAACCGACCGAAGTTCAGGCAAGGCCCCCGACATGACCCACATCCTCGCCATCGACCAGGGCACCACGTCCTCCCGCGCTATCCTCTTTGACAAGTCCCTAACCCCCGTCGCCACCGCACAAGAGGAATTTACCCAGCATTTTCCGCAATCGGGCTGGGTCGAACATGACGTGGACGATATCTGGGCCACGACGGCCGGCACCTGCCGCGCCGCCATCGAGCGCGCGGGACTAACCCCTTCGGACATCGCCGCCATCGGCATCACCAACCAGCGCGAGACGACCGTCGTCTGGGACCGTACCACCGGCAAGCCCGTCCACCGTGCCATCGTCTGGCAGGACCGCCGCACCGCGCAAACCTGCCGCGCCCTGCGCGAGGCGGGTCACGAGGACATGATCACCGACCGCACCGGCCTCCTGCTCGACCCCTATTTCTCCGGCACGAAACTCGCCTGGATCCTCGACAACGTCGATGGCGCCCGGGCCAAAGCCGAAAACGGCGACCTCCTCTTCGGCACCGTCGACTGCTACCTCATCTGGAAGCTGACCGGCGGCAAGACCCACGCCACCGACGCGACCAACGCCGCCCGCACGCTGCTTTACGACATCCGCAAGGGCCGGTGGAGCCAGACCATCTGCGACTTGCTGAACGTGCCGATGTCCATGCTCCCCGAGGTGCGCGACTGCGCCGCCGACTATGGCACAACCCGCACCGACCTTTTCGGACGCGAGATTCCGATCCTCGGCGTCGCGGGCGACCAGCAGGCCGCCACCGTCGGCCAGGCCTGCTTTGCGCCCGGCATGATGAAATCCACCTACGGCACCGGCTGCTTCGCCCTGCTCAACACCGGGGACGAGCCCGTGCGCTCGCAAAACCGTCTCCTGACCACCATCGCCTACCAGCTCGACGGCAAACCCACCTACGCGCTCGAAGGCTCGATCTTCATCGCCGGCGCGGTGGTCCAATGGCTCCGCGACGGACTCAAGATCATCCGCGAGGCAGGCGAAACCCAAACGCTGTCCGACCGTGCCGACCCCCACCAGAACGTCATCCTCGTTCCCGCCTTCACCGGCCTTGGCGCCCCTTACTGGCAGCCCGATTGCCGTGGCGCGATCTACGGCCTCACCCGCAATTCCGGCCCCGCCGAGTTCGCCCGTGCCGCGCTGGAAAGCGTCGGCTTCCAGACCCGCGACCTGCTAGAGGCGATGACCGCCGACTGGTCCTCGGACGAGGCGAAACAGGTCCTGCGTGTCGATGGCGGCATGTCCGCCTCCGCCTGGGCCATGCAGTTCCTAGCCGACATCATCGGCGCTCCGGTGGACCGGCCCAAGGTGCTGGAAACCACCGCGCTCGGGGCCGCCTGGCTCGCCGGAATGCAGGCCGGCATCTATCCCGACCAAGCCGGTTTCGCCGAAGGCTGGGCGCTCGACCAACGGTTCGAACCGGCGATGGACGCCACCACCCGAGACGAGAAATACGCCGCCTGGAAACGCGCCGTCGAGGCGACGATGTCGGTATGATCGCCCCCTTCGGCCTGACGGCCCCCGCCCGCATCCTTTTCGGCCGCGGCGAGTTCGCCAAGGCCGCGGACCTCGCCGCCAGCCTCGGCGCTCACGCGTTCGTCGTGCACGGCGCTACGCCCCGCCACGCACAGTCACTGCTCGACGCCCCCGATCTCGAAGCCACCGCCTTCGCCTGCCCCAAGGAACCCGACCTCGCCCTGCTGCAAACCGCGCTCGACACCGCCCGTCGCGCGGGCGCGACCCACGTCGTAGCTATCGGCGGCGGCGCGGCCATCGACCTCGGCAAGGCCGTCGCGGGCCTCCTGAACGCGACCTCCCAACCTCTCGACCACCTCGAGGTGATAGGCAAAGGCCAGCCTCTCGCCACGCCCCCCGCGCCGTTCATGGCCATCCCCACCACCGCCGGCACCGGGGCCGAAGCCACCAGGAACGCCGTCATCGGCGTGCCCGACCATGCCCGCAAAGTCTCGCTCCGCGATCCGGCCATGCTGGCCGACATCGCCCTCGTCGATCCCGCCCTGACCGACAACACCCCCAAGCCCGTCACCCTCGCCTCCGGCCTCGACGCCATCACCCAGGTGATCGAGCCCTACGTCTCCTCGCGCGCCAACCCGCTCACCGACGCGCTCTGCCGCGCCGCCATCCCCCGCGGCCTGCGCGCGATCCGCAAACTGATGGAGGGCGAAAATCCCGACGCCCGTGACGACATGGCCTTCGTCAGCCTCACCGGCGGGATCGCTTTGGCAAACGCGGGCCTCGGCGCCGTCCACGGCCTCGCCGGCGTCATCGGCGGCCGCATCCCCACGGCCCCACACGGTGCCGTCTGTGGCGCGCTCCTGCCCGCGACCCTGGCCGCCAACCTCGCCGCCCTGCCCAAGGAAAACCCGAAAGCCCGCCGCATCGCCGAGATCCGCGTCAGCGCGTCCGAGGCGCTCGGCACCGCCGACATCGCCGCCTGGTCCCGCCACCACGGCCTGCCGACCCTCGCGCAGATGGGCATCGCCCCCGCCGACCACGCCGCCATCGCCACAGATGCGCAAGCCTCGAGTTCCATGGCCGCCAACCCGGTCAAACTCCCAACGGAGCTGCTGCAACGCATCCTCGCCGCCAGCTAGGGCTCACCGCCCGGCTTTTTCTTGCCAAAAATACTCACGGCGCGACGCAAGCCAAACGCACCGCCTTACGCCTCCCAGGTGACCCGCCCGCCACACAGCGTCAGCACCGCCCGCGCGCTCCCAAGCTCCGAAGGCTCCATCGCCTCCAGGTCATGCGACATCACCGCGATATCGGCGAAATACCCTTCCGTCAGCCGCCCCTTGCGATCTTCGGAAAACTCCACCCAGGCATTGCCCGCCGTGTAACTCTCCAGCGTCTCGAGCAGCCCCTGCGACTGGTCCGGCCAGCCCTCCCCCAGATCCATCGGATCCACCGCCGCGCGCACGTTGGGCATCACGTCCACGGGCATCACCGGCCAGTCGGTCGAGAACACCAACCGCGCCGCGTGCGCGCGCTGCGCTTTCCATGCAAACGCATAGGGCCACTGATCCGGCCGCAGCACGTCCTTGATCCCATAGGGCGGAAACACATGCCCGAACGCCGCGTGCCCGGGCTGAACCGACGCCACAACGTCCAAGGCCCCCAGCCGCGGCAGGTCGTCGGGATGAATGACCTCGATATGCTCCACCCGGTGCCGCGCATCACGCACGCCGTTGGCTTCCCGCGCCGCCGCGTAGCCGTCCAGCGTCCGCCGTACCGCCAGATCCCCGATCGCATGTGTGGCCAGTTGAAACTCTTTTGCATCCGCCGCCACGCAAGCCGCGTTGAACTGCTCTGCCGTGAACACCGCGTCGCCATCAACGTCCGTGCCGGGATAATTCTCCAGCATCAGCGCCGTCCGGCTTTCCAGAACCCCGTCCATGAACATCTTTACGCGGTTGCACCACAGGTAGTCGCTCGCATACCGCGCCCGCATCTCCTCGGCCTCCTCCAGCCGGCTCAACGGGTCGTGGCTTTTCAGGTGAAACGGTATCTCCACGCGGGCGATCAGCGCGCCCTCTTCCTCCAACTCGGCCAGCAATTCCATCTGGTAGAAATTGCCGTCCATGTTGTGCAGCCCGGTGATCCCGTGGCACGCGCAATGTTTCAGCCCGGCGATCAACGCGGCCTTGTCCTTGGCGCGCGCGTCCGCACTCGGCGCCGGCACGGGATCGGTCCCCGTAATCAACCCCGCCATGTCGCGCCCGCCGTTCCGCGTGTGCTTCAGAACGTGAACATAGGCCGACGGCTCCAGCAGCGCCCCGGTTGCCGTACCATCCTCGGCCATCACGATCTCCGCGCCCGCCTCCACCGGCCCGCCATGCAGGATGCCGGCCAGTTCCAGCGCCGCGGTATTGGCCCAGATCGTGTGATGATCCGGCGCATAGACCGCCAACGGCCGGTCCGGCAGCACCCGGTCCAGATCCTGCCGCGTGGTCTCGCGCCCCGGCCCCATCAGGTCGTAGCCCGCCTGCACCGCGAACACGACCCGGTCGTCGGGGCAGTCGTCGGCATAGGCGCGCACCGCCGCCGTCACCGCCTCCTCGTCCTGCATCCCGTAAAGATCGAGATACCCCATCTCGACCGATCCGCCGAAAAGATGCACGTGGCTGTCGATGAACCCCGGCAGCACCGTCGCGCCCTCCGCATCCACCTGTTTCGTGTCCGGCCCCGCCATGGCCCCGATCTCGGCACTCGTGCCCAGCGCCACGATCCGCCCCGCGGCGACGGCGACGGCCTCCGCGCGCGGGCGGCCCGGGTCCATGGTAAGGACCTTCCCGTTCAGGATCACGATCTCCGGTGCCATGCCTGCCTCCTCATCATCATGCGTCGCGCCATCGAAACCGCGCCCGCCGACGCCGTCAAGCCGGGGCATCAAGCTGGACACCGCACCCAGCCTGCGCTTTCTTAAGCGAACCCGGCAAAACATCCCGCCAAATCAAGGAAAGCTGAAGCCAATGGCCATCAAGATCGACATGCTCCGCTGCTTTCTCACCGTGGCCGAGCGCGGCAATCTCGCCGACGCCGCCGAGGCTCTGGGCCGCACGCCCTCCGCCGTCTCCATGATGCTGCGCCAGTTCGAGGATCACATCGGCGCGCCCCTGTTCGAGGCCGGGCGCAAATCCCGCCTCACCCGCCTCGGCGAACTCATCCGCGTCGAAGCCGGGCGCGAGCTCGCCCATTTCGACAGCACCATCGCCGCCATCGAGGGGCTGTCACGGGCCGAGGCCGGCCATGTCCGCCTGTCGGTCACGCCCTCGGTGGCACAGATGCTGATGCCCACCATCCTGCACCGCTTTGCCCAGGACCACCCGCTGGTGCGCATCAACATGCGCGACACCGACAGCGCCGCCATCGCCCATGACCTCGCCGCGGGCCGTGCCGATATCGCCCTCGCTTCACTCGGCCCGCAGGCCGGGTTCGACCGCACGCTTCTCTTTGCCGACCGCTTCGGCGTGGTCTGTCCCGCCGATCACCCGCTCGCCGTCGACTGGGACGCGCTCGCCTGGGCCGACCTCACCGATATTCCCTTCATCGCCAACGGCCTCTGCCACTACGTGACCGACCCCGATTTCCGCCCCATCCTCGACCGCGCCACGCTCAACGTGTCCGGCACCGCCGCGCTCCTCAGCCTCGTGCGCGCGGGCATGGGCGTCACGCTTCTGCCCGAACTCACCATGCGCGACGCCATGGCGGACCTGACTTTCCTGCCACTGGCCGATGCAACGATCCGGCGCGAGATCTGGATGCTGACGCCGCCGGAAACCGAGATGACGCCGGCCGCCGCCGCCCTCGTCCGCACCATCCGGGCCCAGAAGATCACCTTGACCCACTAGATATAATTTCAGTTTACCTGAAATTTCTTACAGAACTTTGCGTTTGCCCTGAATCGCTGCATTGGCAACACTCCGCCAATCAAATTCCAAGGATGCGCAATGACCGACCTCAAGCTGAACTACATCGCGGGCCAGTGGGCCGAAGGGCCCTCGTCCATCGAAAACCGCAATCCCTCGGACCTCTCCGATCTGGTCGGTCATTTCACCCAGGCCAGCGCCGCGCAGCTGGACGAGGCCATTGCCGCGGCCCGCACCGCGCAAGCCGAGTGGGCCGCCTACGGCCTCGAACGCCGCCAGTCCGTGCTCATGGCCATCGGCACCGAACTCATGGCCCGCGCCGAGGAACTGGGCACGCTGCTGTCGCGCGAAGAGGGCAAACCCTTCGCCGAGGGCAAGGGCGAGGTCTACCGCGCCGGGCAGTTCTTCACCTATTCCGCCCACGAAGTCCTGCGCCAGATCGGTGAGAACGCCGACTCCGTGCGCCCCGGAGTGGAGGTCGACGTGCGCCGCGAACCCGTCGGCACCGTCGCCGTCATATCCCCGTGGAACTTCCCCACCGCCACCGCCTCGTGGAAGATCGCCCCGGCGCTCGCCTACGGCAACGCCGTCATCTGGAAACCGGCCAACCTCACGCCCGCCTCCGCCGTCGCCCTGACCGAGATCATCGCGAAACAGGACATCCCGGCAGGCCTCTTCCAGCTTGTCATGGGTCCCGGCGGCGAGGTTGGCCAGCGCCTGGTCGAAAGCCGCGATATCGACGCCATCTCCTTCACCGGCTCGGTCCCGGTGGGCCGCCACATCGCCGCCTCCGCGGTGCAGAACTTCACTCGCCTGCAAATGGAAATGGGCTCCAAGAACGCGCTCGCCGTGATGGACGACGCCGATCTCGACCTCGCCGTCACGTTGGCCCTGGGCGGTGCCTTCGGCGGCACCGGGCAGAAATGCACCGCCTCCTCGCGCCTCGTCGTCCACGCGGGCATCCACGACGCCTTCGTCGAAAAACTCGTCGCCGGTGCCAAGGCCATGAAGGTCGGCCACGCGCTGGCCGAAGGCACGCAAATGGGCCCGGTCGTGTCCGAAACCCAACTCAACGAGAACCTCGCCTATGTCGAAAAAGGCCAGACCGAGGGCGCAGAGCTCGCCTGCGGCGGCACCCGCCTGACGCGCGACCATGACGGCTATTACATGTCACCGGGCGTGTTCCTGAACACCACCAACGACATGACCATCAACCGCGAGGAAATGTTCGCCCCGCTAACCTCGGTCATCAAGGTCGGCAGCTATGACGAGGCGCTCCACGTGGTCAACGACACCAATTTCGGCCTCACCTCCGGCATCGTCACGCGCAGCCTCGCCCGCGCCAGCCATTTCCGCCGCAACGCCCGCACTGGCGTCGTGACCGTCAACCTGCCCACCGCCGGCACCGATTACCACGTCCCCTTCGGTGGCCGCGGCGACAGCTCTTACGGCCCGCGCGAACAGGGCATCCACGCGCGCGAATTCTACACCATCGTGAAAACCGCCTACATCGCCGCCGGGTCGCCGGAATGACGCACACCGCTGCCCCGTCGGATCACCGTCGCTCGGCCCCGCCGAGCCGCGCCCCACGGGCGGGCGCCCGGCAAACGTCCCGCACAACACGGATCGCGCGCGCAATCCGGCCCTCTTGCAAAGCTCCGATGTTGCAGCGCCCCCCCAGGGGCGGCCACGTCTCAGCGTGTGCTCCATCGTCGAGGATGTTCGCATGACCTACCGCATCGATTGCCTGCAATACGCCAACTGGTCCGAGAAAATCTTCCGCCAGATGCGGCAGGGCGGTCTCGACGCCGTGCACGTCACCATCGCCTACCACGAGACATTCCGCGAAACCGTCCTCAACGTCGAACGCTGGAACCGCTGGTTCGAACAATATCCGGACCTCATCATGAAGGGGCGGTGGGCGGGCGATGTGCGCGCCGCGCACGAGACCGGCCGCACCGCCATCTTCTTCGGCTTCCAGAATCCCTCGCCCATCGAGGACGATATCGGCCTTGTCGAGGTCTGGCACGACCTCGGCGCGCGCTTCATGCAACTGACGTACAACAACCAGTCCCTGCTCGCCACGGGCTGTTACGAGGCCGAGGATGCGGGCCTTACCCGCATGGGCCGCGAGGTCATTCGTGAAATGAACCGCGTGGGCCTCGTCGTCGACATGTCCCACTCCGCCGACCGCTCCACGATTGAAGCGGCGGTCCATTCCCAGCGCCCCATCGCCATCACCCACGCCAACCTGCACGGCTGGCAGCCCGCCCTGCGCAACAAGCGTGACGACGTGGTGCGCGCGGTGACCGAGAATGGCGGCATGATGGGCTTTTCGATGTACCCCCATCACCTCAAGGACAAGTCAGACTGCACGCTGCAAAGCTTCTGCGAGATGATCGCAATGGCGGCCGAGCGTTTCGGCGCAGAGCATTTCGGCATCGGCTCCGACCTCTGCCAGGACCAGCCAGACAGCATCGTCGAATGGATGCGCACCGGCCGCTGGACCAAACAGATCGACTACGGCGAAGGCTCGGCCGCCAATCCCGGCTTCCCGCCGCAGCCCTCATGGTTCAAGGACAACACCGACTTTCCGAACCTCGCCGACGGCCTGCAAAAGGTCGGCTTCAACGACAGCGAGATCGCCGGCCTCATGGGCGACAACTGGCTGCGCTTTTTTGAGGAAAACTTCACCCCGGAACACCAAAAACCGGACTCCTGAGGGCCGCGGAACGCCACTCCAGGGACAGTCCACAGGGAGACATCCATGACCGACACCACCCAGACGCAGGCCACCGAAAAGCACCTGCACCACATCAACAAGCCACTCTTCGCCATCACCGGCGGCTTCATCGCGCTTTTCTGCCTCGTGGCCCTCTACGACCTCGACCTGCTGTCCAGCATGGTCGACACCAGCTTCGCGGTCTCGGCCAAGTATTTCGGCCTCTACTGGCAGCTCCTGCTGCTGGCGACGTTCCTCATCGGCCTCGTCCTGATCGTGCTGCCCGGCAGCAAGGCCCTGATGGGCAACCTCAGCACGCCCGAATTCCCCGTCTTCCAATGGGGCGCCATGATCATGTGCACGCTTCTGGCAGGCGGCGGCGTCTTCTGGGCGGCGGGCGAGCCCATGGCCCACTTTCTGTCGACACCCCCCTATTTCGGCGCGGAAAGCGCCACGGCAGAGGTCGTCGCGCCCGCACTGGCGCAAAGCTTCATGCACTGGGGCTTTCTCGCCTGGGCCATCCTCGGCGCGCTGACCACGGTGATGCTGATGCATTACCACTACGAAAAGGGCCTGCCCATGGCCCCGCGCACCCTGCTCTACCCGCTCTTCGGAGACGCCGCCATCAAGGGGCCCATCGGCCTCATCGCGGATGCCTCCTGCATCATCGCCGTGGTCGCGGGCACCGTCGGCCCCATCGGCTTTCTCGGCCTGCAAGTCAGTTACGGCCTCAACGCGCTTTTCGGCATCCCCGACACCTTCGGCACGCAAGCCGCCGTCATCCTCGGCCTTGTAGTGATCTACACCCTCTCGGCGGCCACCGGCCTGTCCAAAGGCATCCAAATCCTCAGCCGCTTCAACGTGATCCTCGCCGCGCTTCTCTTGCTCTTCATCCTGGTGGCCGGTCCCACCGGCTTCATCTTCTCGGGCTTCTTCAGCGGCATGACCACCTACATCACCGATTTCTTCGGCATGGCGCTCTATCGCGGTGACGCCGCCATCTTCGGCGAGCCGGGCTGGCTCGGCTGGTGGACCGTGTTCTTCTGGGGCTGGTTCCTCGGGTACGGCCCGCTCATGGCGATGTTCATCGCCCGCATCAGCCGGGGCCGCTCGATCCGCTCGATCGTCATCATGCTGTCGATCGTCGCCCCCATCGTGACCTGCTTCTGGTTCACCATCGTCGGCGGCACCGGCATCAGCGCCGAACTCTCCAACCAGGGCTCCATTTCCTCGGCGTTCGAGGGCTTCAACCTGCCCGCCGCCCTGCTGGCGATCACCCAGTCGCTGCCCGCGGGCTTCCTCGTATCGGTCCTTTTCCTGATCCTGACGACGGTTTTCGTGGCCACCACGGGCGACTCGATGACCTACGTGATCTCCGTAGCCATGTCGAACGAGGATATCCCCTCGCTTCCCGTCCGCATCTTCTGGGGCATCGCCATGGGCGTGATGGCCCTGATCCTGATCTACACCGGCTCGGGCGGCATCTCGAAACTCCAAAGCTTCATCGTCGTCACCGCCGTGCCGGTGTCGCTGGTGCTGCTGCCCTCGCTCTGGGACGCGCTGCGCATCACGCTCGCCAAGGGACGCGAGGCGAACTGACACCACCATCGGGGCGGTCCTTTGCCGGATTGCCCCAACGCCCCTATCATCGGCAGACAAGGAGCCGGCATGGAACAAGTGGCACAGCAAACGATCCAGCCCCGTGACCCAAACACGGTCATGACGCTGGCCCGTCTCGGCGCTGCGCACCAAACCCGGCTTTCCTTCATGCGCCAGCTTTTGCGCCGTCTTGTGCGCGACGACTGGACAATCACCCAAACGGTGTTCGACATTGACGCGCATGGCGTCGGCCACGCCGTCTACACCGCGCAAGGCCCCGAGCACGCCTATTCCCTCGTCGCCTTCGCCCATGACCTGCCGGCAGACCAACGCTCCGACCGCGTCATCGCCACCGCCTGGGACGCCACCTTCACGCTTTTCGACGGCATCCCGACCGAGGCCGACATTGCCCGCCTGCGCGACAACGTGCCCCTGCAAGAATCCGGCCGCATCTCCGACCGCGAGCTGTCCCTCTCCCGCGCCAACCGCTCGGTGCGGCTCTGGGGTCACGTTGTCGACGCGCTCAGCGCAGGCCACCAGCCCGACGAGGACCAAGTCCGCGCCGTCGGCTACCTGATGCGCACCACGGCGGTCTACGGCTCGGGCAAGTTCGGCGCGGCGGACCGCGAACAGACCCGCCACCGCCCCGAATGCGCCGGGCCGTTCCAGGTCGAGATGCTGTCGGTCTACCTCACCCGCTGCTTCGTCATGGACCTTGTCGAGCACATGGCCCGCGCCCGCGCGCCAGAGACCGCCGTGCCGCTCGACCCGGCCCTGCGCCGCCGCTTCGGCATCGGCAATTCCACCGGCCTCGGCATGGCGCCCTTCCTAGTGAACCACCCGGCCCTCCTCAACGCCTGGGTCGCCTCGCGGGAAGAGGCTCTGGCCCGCGTCCGCTCCCAACCCACCGCATCCGAAGCGACCGCGCAGGCCTTCCAGCAGTTCGCCGCCCGTGCCCAGATCCACGCCGAGGGGTGGCACTCCGCCCACCCCATGCAGATCCAGAAATGCACCGACCTACGCTCGGACATGAAAGCGCTCATGGCGCACCTCGACACGGCAGACCTGACCACCGACCACCCCTGGAACCGCCTCTGGCTCTGGGGCGAGGCGCACCTGTCGCTCGAAGGCCAGGAACAGCTCGCCTCGCTGCTGATGGAACCCTATGGTAATCTGGTCGATGACCTCACGCAATGCATGGCGGCCGACGAACAGGCCAGCTTCCCTGTCGACGGGACCATGCCGCTTGTCCGCCTCAACGACATCATCGAAGACATCTACGGCTGGGCGCTGGCCACCGACTGGACCGCACCCAAGGCGCAGGCCCGCGTCTGGTACACGTCCCAGGCCAAACTGGAACCGCGCCTGGGCGAACGCGCGCTGGAACCGATCGAGCCCTATGAACAGCCCCTCGGCCCCGGCCGCGACGCCGTTCTGGCCCACCGCGCCCTCAAGGACGCGCCCCAGACCAGCGTGGCGGAATTCCTGCTGGCCCACCCCCGGCATCGTCACATTGCCCGCCGCGCCCAGATCGCCGCCCGCCTGCCCTATGCCGAGATCCGCGATAACACGCTCGCCGCCGACATGCTGCCCGTCGACATGCTACGGCTCAAGCTCAGCTTCTTCGGCGCCTGCCACTTCGATCCCCGCTCGGACCGTTGGCTGCGCATCAACATGTTCCAGCACGCCCCCTTTCCGCACGAGTTGGCAGAGACGGGCGACGACTGGACCTTGCCGCCCCTGACAAGAGGCGCGGAATGACGTGGTCCCTGAATGAAATCGAGGCGCTGTCTCGCAAGGCCACCCGCGGCGCCGGATACGCCTGGGGCCTGGCCGAGGAAGCGGGCCGCGCCGCCCGCTGGACCTGCGCGGCGGGCTGGCCCGGGGCACTCGCCCTGTCCGATGTTCTGACCCGCAACGATGGCGCGCCCGCCGCCACGCTGGGCCCGCAGGCCCTGGGCGAGACGTGGACCGCCGCGGGCGGCCTCCTCTGCCCCATCGTGACGGGCGCCACGCTCTGTGACCTTGCCGCCGACTGGGCCGCGGGCCGTACCGTGACCACTGGGCCGGTCGCCTGGCCCTTGCTCTTGGTCCCCTACATGGTCTGGGCCGCAGACCGCACCGGCGCGCCTCTGTCTCTGCATTGGCAAAGCTGCTCGATCACTCGGGCGGAGGGCAAAACCCTTCTCGATGACCCCGGCGCCGCCCTTGACTGTGCCGAAACCGAAACCGTGCATCTCTCCGCGACAGCGGCCCGCCACGGCTCCGTCCTCACCCGGCTCTACCGCGCCACACCAATGCCGCAGGCAGTCAAGATCCTCAACACTTTCGCCCAGCGCACCTATGCCCCTGAAACCGAGGCCAGCCGCCTGACAGGCGCCGGCGCCGGCCTCAGCGACAACGATTGATCGCCAGAAAATTCGCAGAATTTTCTCGGGCCGCTGGCCCGGGTCCCCGCCGCATTCAAGGAAGGGCGGCGCGACCCCGTTACGCATGAATCGCGTGTCGAGAGAATGGTTTCAAAATGGCAAAGTCTGCGCACGAGCCGTGAACCGGGCTAAACCGCGAAAACGCCACCGACGCGATGCCACCGGGATACCGACGCGATACCGACGTCCGAAAAAGTTAATATCAGCGGCGTTAACGGCCTTTGCGTCAGACCGATTCTGCCAGCCGTGCGACGTAGCGCGCCAGCGTGTCGATCTCCAGGTTCACCATGTCACCCACGGCGACGCGGCCCCATGTCGTGACCTGCTTGGTATGCGGGATGAAGTTGACCCCGAACACCGCGCCCTCGACCTCGTTCACCGTCAGCGACGTCCCGTTCAGCGCCACCGATCCCTTGGGCGCGATGAACTTCGCCAGCGCGTCCGGGGCGCGCAATCTGACCCGCGTGCTGTCGCCCTCGTCCTCGACGCCGACCACCTCGGCCAGGCCATCGACATGGCCCGACACGATATGCCCGCCTAGTTCATCCCCGACGCGCAAGGACCTCTCAAGATTGACTTTTCTGCCTTCGGCCCAGGTGTCCAGGTTGCTCTTCGACAAGGTCTCTGCCGACACGTCCACGTCGAACCAGTCCGGCCCCTTGTCCACCACCGTCAGGCACACGCCGTCACACGCGATCGAGGCGCCCATGTCGACGCCCGACATGTCATAGCCGGTGCCGATGCGCGCACGCAGATCGCCGCGCGTTTCAAGCGCGCGTATCTCGCCCATATCCGTGATGATCCCGGTGAACATGACTGTCTCCCTGTGGTCCTGCTCCGACCTACCGGGCCAGCCCGCCCAAGGCAAGAACCGGCCCATCGTCCCGGGCCTTAATTTCGTCTAAATACTGGTTTATTAAGGTCGAAAAGATTAATCACACGTCATGCGTGAAAGAGGCAGAAGGGTATGAGGTCAGCGACCGGCGACAACCGGGTCTTTTTGTTTTTGCAAGGTCCGCACGGCCCGTTTTTTTCCAAGCTCGGCCGCATGTTGCGCCATGCCGGAGCGAATGTCTGGCGCGTGGGCTTCAACGCCGGTGACGCGGCCTTCTGGCGTGATCGGGCGAGCTATATTCCCTTCACCGGCACCGCCGAAGATTGGCGTCCCACCTTCCGCGCACTGGTGCAGGACAAGCGAGTCACAGACCTCGTGCTTTACGGCGACACCCGCGCCATCCACGCCCAGGCCATCGAACAGGCCCGCGAGATGGGCCTGACGATCCACGTCTTCGAAGAAGGTTACCTGCGCCCCTACTGGGTGACGTACGAGCGTGGCGGCTCCAACGGGCATTCGCGGCTCATGGAGATGGGCGTTGATGACATGCGCAAGGCCCTGGAAAACTCCGACATGGACACCGCCCTGCCGCCCGCCTCGTGGGGCGACATGCGCCAGCATATCTTCTACGGCGCGGCCTATCACGGCTGCGTCCTGCTGTTTAACCGCAAGTACCGCAACTTCCGTCCCCACCGCGCCCTGACTGTCCGGCAGGAATTCACCCTTTATCTCAAACGGTTGGTCCTCATGCCGTTTCAGGCTATCGACCGGCGCATCGCCACTTGGCGCATCCGGCACGGCGGCTTCCCCTATCACCTGGCGCTGCTCCAACTGGAGCACGACGCCTCGTTCCAAAAGCACTCGCCGTTCGACACGATGACGGACTTTCTCGAAACCGTGACCGAGAGTTTCGCCAACGGCGCGCCGAAACATCATCACCTCGTGGTCAAGGCCCACCCGCTCGAAGATGGTCGCACACCCATCCGCGCGGAACTGCGTCGCCTTGCCCGCAAGCACGATGTCTTCGACCGCGTGCATTACGTCCGCGGCGGCAAGCTGGCGCGCCTTCTGAACGAGGCCCGCAGCGCCGTCACGGTAAACTCCACCGCAGCACAACAGGTGCTCTGGCGCGGGATTCCGCTCAAGACCTTCGGCGAGGCGGTCTATGCCAAGCCCGAATTCGTCTCGACAAAGCCCCTGCGTGATTTCTTCGCCGGGGCAGAACGGCCAGACCGCAAGGCTTATGGCGACTACCGCCGCTATTTGCTTGAAACCAGCCAGGTTGCCGGCGGCTTCTATTCCTCCAGTGGCCGCCGCCAGTTGCTGCGCCAGACGGTGGACATGATGCTCAGCCCCGATGACCCCTATGACGCCCTGGTCACAGGCACCGCGGCCCCAAGGCAACAGTTGCAGGCCGTCACATGAACATCCGGCGCTAAGACACTGGATTTTCGCACCGCTTCGCGTTAGCGTGGGGAAAAAAAACCGAGGCAGACAAAACAGGTCGAGGAGACCGGGCAGTGAAACTCCAATCCAAACGATGGGCGAAGTCCGTCGCATTGGTGCTTGTCGTGAGCATGGTTGCGTCGTGCAGCTTCCTCCCCCGCTCAGGCCCCAGCAAACGTCAGATCTATTCCGGTTCCGTGCAACGATCCGGCGACGCCTTCGTGGTGTCCGTCAATGACCGCGTGACCCGCGCCACGGCCGTCCAACCCGCGCTCGGCTTCACCGAAGCGTTCAAGAACGCGGGCCTCGTCGGCTCCGACACGATCCGCCCCGGCGATACGCTGGGCCTGACCATCTGGGAAAACGTCGATGACGGCCTGTTGGCCGGCGAAGGCGCCAACCAGACCCTTCTGGAAGAAGTGCAGGTCGACGGGGCCGGCTTCATCTTCGTGCCCTACGCGGGGCGCATCCGCGCCGCCGGCAACACGCCCGAGGCGATCCGGCGCATCATCACCTCCAAGCTCGATGAACAAACCCCGGACCCACAGGTCGAGGTGCGCCGCCTTGCAGGCGACGGCGCGACCGTGTCTCTGGTGGGCGCGGTGGGCGGCCAGGGTGTCTACCCGATCGAACGTCCGACCCGAACGCTTTCGAACATGCTGGCCGCCGCAGGCGGTGTGACCATCGAGCCCGAAATCGCGCAGGTTACCGTAATCCGGGGCGGAATGCGCTCCAAGGTCTGGTTCCAGGATCTCTTTCGTAATCCCGGGTTCGATATCGCCCTACGCGGCGGTGACCGTATCCTGGTCGAGGAAGACACCCGCGCCTTCACCGCGCTCGGCGCCACCGGCGGCCAGGCCCGCGTGCCCTTCCCCTCGCCCACGATCTCCGCGATCGAGGCCATTGCCCAGGTCGGTGGCCTCCAGGCCAACGCGGCCGACCCCACGGGCGTCTTCGTGCTGCGCAACGAACCGGCAGAAATCGCCAACCAGGTGCTCGGCCGCAACGACCTCGTGGGCGCGCAGCGTCTGGTCTACGTGCTGGATCTGACGCAGCCCAACGGCATGTTCATGGCCCGTGATTTTGCCATCCGCGACGACGACACGCTCTACGTGACCGAGGCGCCCTTCGCCCAGTGGAGCAAAGTCATCGGCGCTCTGACCGGCACGCTCGGTGCCGTTGGCTCCGTCTCGACCGCAGGCGATACGCTCAGCGGGAACTGATGGCGCAATACATCCACTCGGAACCCGCCGGAGCAGATGCCTCCCGGCGGGTTTTCTATTTCAACGCGGGCTTCCTGCGTCAGCGCCGTATCCGCCGCATCCTGGATCTCGCCGGCCTGCCCCTGCAATTGGGCAAGCCCGGCGCAGAGGACCTGATTGCGGTCTGGGGCCGTTCGCCCTATGCCGCGCGGGGCGAGGCGATGGCGCAAAAGACCGGTGCCGGGATCGTGCGCGTCGAAGACGCCTTCCTGCGCTCGCTGCGTCCCGGTCGCGCGGGCGAACCGCCGCTGGGACTGCTTATCGACCATACCGGCGTGCATTTCGACAGCAGCGCACCCTCGGACCTGGAAACACTTCTGGCCACCCATCCGCTGGACGACACCGCCCTGATGGACCGGGCCCGCGGCTGCATCTCCCGCATGGCCGAGGCGCACCTGACCAAGTACACCGCCTTCGATCCCGCCGCTTCCTGCCCCGCGCCGGGCTACGTCTTGGTGCTCGACCAGACCCGCGGCGACGCCTCCGTCATACATGGCGGGGCCGACGCCAACACCTTCCGCGAGATGCTCTTTTACGCGCAGGAGGAGAACCCCGGCTGCCCGGTCCTGATCAAGACCCACCCCGAAACCGTGCAGGGCCACCGCCAAGGCTATTTCGGTCCGGAAGACACCTCGGACCGCGTCAGCCTGTTCTCCGATCCCGTCAGCCCCTGGAAGCTCATGGAAGGCGCCGTCGCGGTCTACGCCGTCACCTCCCAGCTCGGATTCGAGGCGATCTTCGCCGGGCACAAACCCCATGTCTTCGGCCAGCCCTTCTATTCCGGCTGGGACCTGACCGAGGATCGTCACCCTAATCCCATATCCCGCCGCGGCCGCACCCTCTCAAGGGCCCAGCTCTTTGCCGCCGCGATGATCCTCTATCCCAAGTGGTACGACCCCCACCGCGACCGGCTGTGCGAGCTGGAAGACGCGATCTCCTTCCTCGAGGCCCGCACGAACGCATGGCGCGCCGATCACCGGGGCTGGGTCGCCTCGGGCATGCGTCTGTGGAAACGCCGCCCCCTGCAAAAGGTCTTCGGTGCCGAGAAGCGCGTGACCTTCAAGGACAATCCTGCCCACGCCGCGCGCGTCGCCGACGCCACCGGGCGTGCCCATATGTGCTGGGCCGGCAAGACGCCCGCCGACATGGCTGTCATCCGGGTCGAGGACGGATTTCTGCGCTCGCGCGGTCTGGGCGCAGAACTGGTTCCGCCCCTGTCACTCGTGTGCGACGATCTCGGCATCTACTATGACCCGACCCGCGAAAGCAGGCTGGAGCGCTGGATCATCCGGCGCGAAACCCTGCGCCCCGACCAGGACCTGCGCGCCGAACGCCTGATCCGCCGCCTCGTGTCCTTGGGCCTCAGCAAATACAACCTCGGCCTCTCGGTTCCGGACCTGCCCGACGGCCTCCGCGTGCTGGTCCCCGGCCAGGTCGAGGATGACGCTTCTATCCGCACCGGCGCGGGTCGGACTTCGACCAACCTCGCCCTGTTGGAATCGGCCCGCGCCGCGCATCCCGATGCCGTCCTGCTCTACAAACCCCACCCCGATGTCGAGGCGGGCCTGCGCGAAGGCACCATTCGTCAGGCCGACCTGGACAGGCTCGATGCCATCGCCCTGCCCCGCACCGACCCCGCCGCACTGTTGTCCCAAGTCCAGCGCGTCTTCACCATGACTTCGCTCACTGGGTTCGAGGCGCTGCTCCGCGGCGTTCCCGTCACCACCACCGGCGCGCCGTTCTATGCAGGATGGGGCCTGACCACCGATACCGGCGACGTCCCCGCCCGCCGCGCCGCGCGACCAACGTTGCACGGCCTGGTTCATGCCGCTCTCATCGACTACCCGCGCTATTTCGACCCTGTCACCGGACAGCCCTGCCCGGTCGAGGTCGTGCTGGACCGCCTCGCCACCGGCGACATCCCCCACCCCGGTCCCGCCAACCGCCTTCTGGCAAAGCTTCAGGGCCTTTTTGCCTCGCGCGCCAGCCTCTGGCGGTGACAATCCGGCCAGCTGCCTTATCTTGGAGGCAACGAACGGCAAGGAGGATCATATGGACCGCAACAGCGACTTCACCCAACGCGCCGTGGTGCACGCCGCCGACGAGGACTGGGTCGCCTCGCCCATGCCCGGCGTTGACCGGCGCATCCTCGACCGCATCGGCGACGAAGTGGCCCGCGCCACCTCGATCGTGCGCTACGCCCCGAACAGCGCGTTCTCGTCCCACGTCCACACGGGCGGCGAGGAATTCCTCGTGCTCGAAGGCGTCTTTTCGGACGAGCATGGCGATTTCCCCGAAGGCAGCTATATTCGCAATCCGCCGGAATCGTCCCACACGCCGGGGTCAGAGCCCGGCTGCACCATCCTCGTGAAGCTCTGGCAGTTTGACTTGTCCGACCGCACCCATGTGCGCATCGACACGAACAAGATGCGCTTTCTGCACGACCGCGACGATGTCGAAATCATGCCGCTCTTTTCCGATGGCCGCGAGGATGTCGCGCTGGAACGCTGGGCGCCGGAGGCGCGCGTCTCGCTCGACGCACCCGACGGGCTGGAATTGCTGGTGCTGGACGGCGGCTTCACCGAAGGCGGCGAGACCTTCAAACGCCTCAGTTGGCTGCGCCTGCCGAAAGGCGCGTCATCAACCGCCCAGGTGGGAACCAACGGCGCCCGTGTCTGGATCAAGCGCGACCACCTGCGCGAAACCCCGACCGGCCCCAAGACGTAACCCGTCCCGGACCTGATCCGGGACCTCTTCAGGCCCGGTCAAAGGTCACTCCCCGTAAGGCACCCATGCCGTCTTGACCTCCGTCGCCGCCTCCAAAAAGGCACGGCACCCGCCGGCATCATACCAGTCCAGCGCGCGTCCGTTGTTCACCCATGTCCGCTTGAGGTTTCCGGCACTCTCCCGCTCGATCACCTCCGACAAGTCGGCCGAGGCAAAGCTCCAGACCGCCTCGACATCCGCATGCCCGGCCAGGTGCGGTGCAAGCTCCGCGACCGGCCCGACCAGCAGGTTCGCCACGCCCGCCGGCACGTCCGATGTTTCCAGAACCTGCACCAGTTCCATCGCCGCCAGCGGAAACGGTTCGCTGGCTATCAGCACCGCGCGATTGCCCATCGCCATCACCGCCCCCAGCACCGACACGAGACCCAGCAGGGGCGCCTCATCCGCGCAGAACGCGCCGATCACGCCCACCGGCTCGCGCAGGGCCAGCGCCATGCCGCGGATCGGCACCGCGGCAGCCTCGCCCGCGAACTTGTCCGCCCAGGCCGCCCATGTAAACAACCGGTCGACACTGGCCTCCACCTCGCTTGCGCCACTGCGCCCGCCGCTCATCGCGTTCAGCACCCGGGCAAAATCATCCGCCCGCGACGAAAGGTTCTCGGCCATGTAATAAATGATCTGCGCCCGCGCATGGCCGCTGGTCCGACCCCAGGCCGCTGCTCCGCGCGCGGCCTCCACCGCGTTACGGATATCCTTGCGGTTGGCCACCGGAACCTGCCCCAGCGCCTTGCCCGACTTGCCGTAGATCACGCGCGAATACCCACCGTCGGGCCGCGTCTGCTTACCCCCTATGTAGAGCTTCGGTGTCCGGTCCATTCCTTCGACCACACCGTTTGCGCCTCCCGTGAACCCCGCGACAGGGCGCAGCGCCTTTTGTGCCCGAGTCGGCTTCAGATAGGCATCCAGCCCCGCCCAGCCGCCTTCGCGCCCGAACCCACTCTCGCGCACACCGCCAAAGGGTGCCGCCGCGTCGAACATGTTGGTCCCGTTCACCCAGACCACGCCCGCCGCCAGCTTCGGCGCCACGTCCAGTGCCAGGTTGAGGCTTTCCGACCAGACCGACGCCGCCAGCCCGTAGCGCGTGTTGTTGGCCAGCGCGACGGCTTCCGCAGGTGTCCGGAACGTGGTCGAGACAAGCACGGGGCCGAAAACCTCTTGCTGCATCAGCGTATCCGACGGTGCCAGCCCGGTGATCAGCGTCGGCGGATAGAAGGCACCCGTCTCCGGCATCTCGACTGCCGCGGCAAACCTCTCGCCTGCGGCACTGCCCTCGACCAGCCGCCGCACCCGCTCCACCTGCACAGGGTCGGCCATGGCACCCACGTCAATGCACTTGTCCAGCGGGTTGCCGATGCGCAGCTTGCCCATTCTCTCTTGCAGCCGTGCCTGAAAATCGTCGGCAATCCCCTCCTGCACCAGCAGGCGCGAGCCCGCGCAACAGACCTGGCCGCCATTCAGCCAGATCGCGTCGACCAGCCCCTCGATGGCGCTGTCGATATCGGCATCCTCGAATACGATGTAGGCGCTCTTTCCGCCCAGCTCCAGCGTCAGCGCCTTGCCCTGCCCCGCCGTCTGCTTCCGTATGCGCCGCCCCACGTCGGTCGAGCCGGTAAAGGCCACCTTGTCCACGCCCTCATGCGTGACGATCCGCTCGCCAACTTCCCCGTCGCCGGTCACGATGTTGACCACCCCCTTCGGCAGCCCGGCCTGCCTGCAGATATCCGCGAAAAGAAGGGCTGTCAGCGACGTCCATTCCGCCGGTTTCAGAACCACGGTGTTGCCCGCCGCCAGCGCCGGTGCCACTTTCCATGCCAGCATCAAAAGGGGGAAGTTCCACGGGATCACCTGCCCGCAAACCCCGTGCGCGCGCCGGTCTGGTCGCTCGACCTCCAGCAATTGCGCCAGCCCGGCATGGTGATAGAAATGCCGGTGCACCAAGGGCACGTCGATGTCGCGGCTTTCGCGCAAGGGCTTGCCGTTATCCAGCGTCTCCAGCACCGCGAAGAGCCGCGCGTTCTTTTGCACCAGCCGCGCCAGCCCATAAAGGTACCGCGCCCGCCCGGGCCC
>NZ_JASHIN010000028.1:0-52621 GCF_030733705.1 Roseovarius sp. MMSF_3298 | reverse complement strand
GAGGACGAGCTACGCGCGCGGGAAGAAGAACGGCTCCGCCGCGAAGAGGAAGCGAAACGGCTCGCGGACCTCGAACGTCGCGCAGCCGCGGAACGTGCGTTTCAGCAAAGCCGCATCACCTCGCCCACCATCGCCTTTGGCGGCACGTCGGGCGCAAATGAGACGGCTCTGACCGAACGGACTTTTGGCGAGGTTACGGATTTCGTGCTGAACGGGGCGCTGCCCTCTACCGTGACGCAGGCCGAGGTGATCGCCAATCCCTCAAACACCGTCATCCAGGGCACCATGATCCAGGCCGTCATGGAAACTGCCCTCGACAGCTCCCTGCCCGGCCAGACCCGTGCCGTGGTTTCCGAGGATGTCTACAGCGTCGATGGCGCGCGCCTCTTGATCCCGCGTGGATCCCGCCTCATCGGGCGGTATCTTTCGGGCGTTGATATCGCGCAGCGCCGCATCACCATCGCATGGGACCGGATCATCCTGCCCGACAACCAAACGATCCAGATCAGTTCCTTCGGGGGCGATGAACTTGGCCGCTCAGGTGTGACCGGCTTTGTCGATACCCGCTTCGATGAGCGTTTCGGGTCGGCCGCCCTGATCTCGCTGATTTCTGCGGCACCCAGTGTCGCCGCCTCCGAGGTCCAGGATGAGACTGCCGCCGACGTTCTCGAAGACGTGGGCGATGATCTAGCGGATGCCACGGACAGCGTGATTGGCGACTATCTCTCCATCGGTCCCGTCATCTTTGTCGACCAGGGTGCGCACGTCACGGTGATGGTCGACCGCGATCTGGAGATATTCTAAGCCCATGTCGCTGAGCTATCTCCAGACCTCGCTTGACCGGATCGACGCCGCCGCCCGCAACGATGTCATCGAGATCTGCATCAATCCTGACGGAACCTGCTGGGGCGAGTTCCAGGGGGATCATTTCATGCGAAAGCTGGACCAGGCGTTGACCGCAACCGAAGTGAAAGACCTCGGCAACCAGATCGCCTCTTCCGCCAACACAACGATGAGCAAGGACCGCCCGATCGTCTCGGTCTCGATCACCTACAAGGGCCGCCCGATCCGAGCGCAGGTCATCACCCCTCCCGCCGTGCTCTCGGCCATGTCGATCAGCCTGCGGTTTTTCTCAAGCCTTCCGCTCGAAGGGATCGCACTCGACTTTCTCTATGACAAGGAACGCAAGCTTGAAGAACTCCGCCTCGGGAAAACCCGCAAACTGCGCGAGGTCGTGGCCGCTGGTGTGATCGACGATGCCCTCGCCTTCTGCGTCGACAACAAGCTGAACATGATCGTTTCCGGGGGCACCTCCACTGGCAAGACCGTGGCTGCGCGCAAGATCCTCTCGCATATGCCTGCCGAAGAGCGCATCGTCACCATCGAAGAAGCCGCCGAACTTCTTCCGACCCAGCCCAATGCCGTGACCCTCATTGCCAATCGCGACGCGGAATTCCAGACCGCCGATGTGCTTCTGACCGCGACACTGCGCATGCGTCCTGACCGGATCATCCTCGGCGAAGTGCGCGGCAAGGAGGCCATGACCTTCCTCGAGGCCATCAACACCGGCCATGGCGGCTCCATGACCACGCTCCATGCCGAAACCCCGCAACTTGCCGTACAGCGTCTGGCCATCGCCGCGCTCAAGACCGAGATCCCGATGACCTATACAGACATGATCCAATACATCGAGAGTTCCATCGACGTGATCATCCAGGCTGGCCGCCACGACGGCCGGCGCGGCATCACCGAATTCTACCTCCCCGGCGCCAATGAGACTGGAGCTTACCAATGAAGACCTTTGAATATGACATCCTGTTCTTCCAGGTGAAGAAGCAAAAGGACTACGACGCGATGCGATGCGCCTTGAATGAGCGCGGAGCTGAGGGGTGGGAAGTCATCTCAGCCGAAGGCGGTGACTACGGCTATACCACGTTCTTGAAGCGAGAATCTTTGGCGACGAAGGCGGCTTCAGAATGATGCGGGTCGTCGCGACGGCAGGCCTGCTCGTCGTTCTCTGCGCAACCGCTGGCGTCGCTGACCGGAACCTGATCCCGACGCTCAAAAACCAGCCAGATGTCTGCCCTGACCAGCCTCCAGAGCCACAGTGGGTGCAAAACATCGATGTACGTGAGTCTCACAAACGGTTGCTGATGCAGCAAATCTACCGGGCTCAGAGTATGCAGCGCATTGTCGAGGCGCAAAACTGCGAGTGCGCCAAGCGGTATCCATCCTGGGAAAACGCCGAAAGCGTCTACATCGAGAGTTATGCCTCATCAGAATACTGGGACATCGTGGAAGCGACTTCCGAATACCGGCGCCATGCAAATGAGCTTCGACGCGAAGCCATGCTAATCTGCGAAGCAGCCGGGAACCGGTAGGTCTCTATGAGTGTCGTCACCTACTTCGTCGAAACGGCTGAAGGCTATCTCAATACCGCTGCTGAAACGCAATTCGGTGCGGTCGCCGCAACAGTCGGAACGACGCTGGTTCTCGGCACCACACTTGTTGTCATTCTCGTTTTCATCAACACGATCTACCAGTATCGCGCCATGGACGGGCGCACGGCCTTTTGGCTCGCCGTGAAGGTCGGGCTGATAGGTGTCTTTGCAACGAACTGGGTGCAGTTCAACATCCTTGCCGCGTCGATCCTGGACGGGATCGACAGCATTGCCGGGTCGCTCGTGGCCTCTGTCGGCGGTGGGTCACCGGGCCCATCCGGCACCTTTGCAGAGGAGTTCGATGACCTGATCGCGGCGCTCGGGGAATATTTGAATGCTGCGGGATCTGAACTGAACTGGATGGCCGGTGCCCTGTTGGACACCCTCGGGGTATTGCTGCTCTCGATCCTCGGTGGCCTAGCCGCGTTCATCGTCGTTGCGTCCAGGCTCATGATCGCTCTGCTGATCGGGATAGCACCGATCATGATCTTCCTGACACTTTTCGAAGTGACCAAGGATTATTTCGCGCGCTGGCTTTCGGCGCTGATTTCCTTTGCTATGTACCCGATTGTTGTTGCCGGTGTGTTCGCAACGATCACAGGTGTTTCGCGTGCGCTACTTGCTGAACTGGGCGACCCGGAAGGCGCCTCCAATATCGGCGCTCTCATTCCGTTCTTCATGATGGTGCTGATGGCAAAAGGGTTCATCATAGCTACGCCATTCCTGGTTCGGGCGATCTCTGGAAACATCATGATGCCAGCGCTCTCAGCCGGCTTCGGCGGCAGCTATGCCTTTGCCCGAGGCCTCGCAGGCAGCCAACAAGTATACAACCGGCACGCAATCGGAGGTGCGACTGGCGCGGAATACGCAGCCCTGCGCGCGCGCCAATTCTTCGGTGTGCAAGCGTTGCCAAGCCGACCCAATACTGCGGGAGGGGCAACCCCTTCTCCTGCCAGCGACGGGACCAGCACAGGAGCCCGAATGCTTGCGCAGCTTTCCAGGTTGGGCCGGCTAGGCAGGCGGTGAATGGCCTTGAGCCGCCATCGACCGATCGTTGGTACGCTGCGGCGGAGCTTCCGCGAAGCGGATATTGACCATTTGATTAAGAACGGCGTGTAGTCTAGCCTTTTACCTATACACACCGAGATCTCTTCAAGGTCTCGCTCAGGCGGTATCGACTTTCTTACCTATCCGTGGCCTCTTTATGGAGCTCATCCACACGCTCGAAGCGAAGATGGACGGTGGGCATGGACCGTGCGTCACTCTGGCTCGCCAACTAGAACCCTTTCCAATTAATTGGGATCGACACCTGAAGATGGGCTACGGACGGCCTGATACAGACGAAACTGAATCGACGAGCGCCATCCACTTCAGCTAAGAAGGAAGGAAACAACTCAAACAAACGCTTCTGCAGGCAAACATGACATCCAATCCAGAACCCAAGGATAAGCTGCAGAGAGCCATTACAGTGGACGATCGTCCCGGGCAGGAGGTTCTAGAAAGCCTGCGCACGAACGAAGTATTCGTGGCCATCGTCGGACCAGCCGGTGCAGGTTCAGGGACTGCCGCAAAGATCCTGAAGACTTTCCTTGAGGAAAGCGATTTTGAAGTTGAGATCATTAAGGCCAGCACTCTGATCCGAGCGGTTGCTGAAAGTGCGGGACACCCCGTGCCGCCAAGCGGCGCGCGTAAATCCATTGATAACGTCAAGATGATGCAGGATCGCGGCGATGAACTTCGAAAGGGGGAATTATATTCGCGTCCAGAAGATCACTCAGCAATTGCGCGTCTAGCACTAAAGGAAATTGCTGTACGGCGAGCATCATTGCAGGGCAAGGCTTTCTCTGGTGATCCAGTAGAGCCCGACGGGAAGCATAGAGCTTATATCGTTGATTCCCTCCGTCACCCTGCGGAAGTCTCCATTCTTCGTGAAGTTTATCAGGATGCATTTACGCTTCTTGGTATTGTCTGCGACCCCGCCAAACGAGAAAAAAGGATTCGAGAGAATTTTTTTGACAGGTCTCAATGGAGTGATCAGTCGGTAAAAGACCAGGTCCGAGACTTTTTGACCAGAGATGAGGACGCGCCTGAAAAGCATGGTCAGCATGTCTCAGATACCTTCCACGAGTCTGATTTCTTCGTCGATAACTCCGTAGATGCTGGTGAAGATCTCGCCTTGACAGGCATGAACGATCAGCTTCGTCGCTTCGTTAACCTCATCACACAATCGAAGATCGTTCGCCCAACTATTTCTGAAACGGCGATGCACCACGCACGCTCAGCTCAAATGAGGAGTGCGTGCTTGTCACGGCAGGTTGGCTCCGCTCTCGTGGACGCCAACGGGAACATTGTTGCGACCGGGACCAACGACGTTCCCCAAGCCGGTGGCGGCCTATACGGAGAAGGCTTCACGGTACAGCTAGAGGGCGACCAAAGATGTGCTTTCCGAGATTCGGTCTTTTGCAGCAGCAATAGAGAACAAAATAACATCATTGAGGAACTCGTCGATGAGTTTCCCGAGCTGATCGCCGGCAAAGATAGGTCTGATGTGCTGAAGCGAATTCGCGGGACGCGCATCGGAGGCTTGATTGAGTTCAGCCGGGCGGTTCACGCAGAGATGGATGCAATACTGTCTGCGTCGATCTCTGGTACATCACCTCGTGGCTGCCGGATGTATGTCACGACGTATCCATGTCATTATTGTGCACGGCACATCGTGGCTTCGGGGATCGATGAGGTGCAATTCATTGAGCCATACCCGAAGAGCAAAGCAACTGAGCTTCACAGCGATTCAATTACAACAGAATCTAACGACTGGCTGCCACCATCTCAAAATGGGACTCACGTCTTATTCCGGCCATTTGTAGGAGTTTCGCCCCGGCTTTATCGACGAGTCTTTCTGAAAGATCGCAGCTATAAGAACAAAGTGACGGGAAGTTTCGAATTTGGAGCTCCGGAATGGGGTCGCCCGACTGAAGTTTACAAGGTTTCGTACTCCGATATGGAATCGAAACTTGCTTTGGAGGTAGGCGATGCGTGACCGCAAGCTTCATCTTGTCTACAGTTCCACTCCCTCAGACGCGGCGAAAGCACAAAGGGCGGATTGGGGATTTGAGAATGCACGCCAACTGCAGTTATTCGACGATTTTGACAAGATACGAATTATGCTTGTGCCCGTTGCAGAGGTTTCTTCCCATTCTTTCCGGAAGGCAATAAGCGAAGCGTGTCCTACTCTCATTATCGATACGAGGGCATTCCCCGACTTCTTCTCGATCTTTTCATCTACAGATGAAGCATTTTCTGAATTTCGGTCCAAGGGGATCGAATACAAGCGCATTCCACTAGACCCCGGTGCTACCGACGAAGAGAGCTGGGCCAATCTCGATACATTGAAGCTGGTCCTCGGCGAATACCTAGAACGTCGTGCGGGTGCGCCCGTGTTACTTTTGACAAGCACCCCAAAGAAGTCAGAAAAATTAGCTGCGAAGGTGCCCGGTTACTTGTCACAGGAAGTTGCTGAGACTTTCGTTGAAGAATTTCCACTATGAATGAGGCTGATACATGCAGGAAACTCGTCGTTCCAAAGCTGCAGGCGGCGGGCTGGGACGATCTTCCGCATGCTATAAACGAGCAAAGAACCTTCACTGACGGTCGTGTTGTATTCATTGGTGGTAAGGCCCGCCGCGGCAAGCAGAAGCGATCCGACTATCTGCTACGTTACAACCAAGACTTCCCAATCGCCGTGGTTGAAGCGAAGTCTCGCTACAAGCATGCCGCTGAGGGGATTCAACAAGCCAAGGAATATGCGGAAATTCTTGGTCTACGGTTCGCGTATTCGACGAACGGCATCGAAATAGTCGAATTCGACTACACGACCGGCATCGAGCGAACCATTGCTGATTTCCCCGCACCTGATGACCTCTGGGCTCGGCTCCGCCGCGCCGAGGGAATTGACGACGACCAGGTGGCCGAACGGCTGTTGACGCCCACTTTTCCAGACCGAGCCAAGCCTCTGCGCTACTATCAGGAGATCGCCGTGAACCGCGCCGTTCAGGCGGCGCTCCAGGGCCGGAAGCGGGCACTACTCACACTGTGCACCGGAGCAGGCAAGACGGCCGTCGCCTTTCAGATCTGCTGGAAGCTCTGGTCGGCACGCTGGAATTCCAAAGGAAACAACCGGAACCCGAAGATCCTATTTCTCGCGGATCGCAACGTGCTTGTCGACGACCCGATGGCGAAAGATTTCAGGCCATTCAATGACGCCCGGCATAAGATCGCCGGCGGTATGGCGGTCAAGAGTCGCGACATGTATTTCGCGATATACCAGTCCATCGCGCGTGATGAGAACCGTCCCGGCCTCTACCGGGAATATGCGCGCGATTTCTTCGATCTCATCGTCATTGACGAATGTCATCGCGGCAGTGCTCGCGACGACAGCAACTGGCGGGAAATCCTCGAATGGTTCGAGCCTGCGACCCAGATCGGGATGACAGCGACGCCGCGTCGAGAGGACAATGTCGATACCTACAACTATTTCGGTGATCCGCTTTACGAGTACAGCCTCTCTCAGGGCATCGCTGACGGCTTCCTGGCCCCGTATCGGGTCCATCGCGTCATATCGGACTACGATGCTGCCGGCTGGCGACCAACGCGGGGTGAACTCGATCGCTATGGACGCGAGATCCCCGACGCGGAATACTCCACGCGGGACTTCGAGCGGGTCGTAGCGCTGCGTGCACGAACGCAGGCCATTGCGAGACATCTCGCGGGCTTCATGGCCGAGACCGACCGCTTTGCGAAGACCATCGTCTTCTGCGTCGACCAAGAGCACGCGCTCGAGATGCGGCAGGCGCTCGCCGCCCGGAACACCGATCTCGTGAAGGACAATCCCGACTACGTTTGCCGCGTGACGTCGGACGAAGGCGATGTGGGAAGCGCGCACAGGGCGAAGTTTCAGGATGTCGAAACCCAAACACCGGTCATCCTAACCACGTCGCAGCTCCTCACGACCGGCGTTGACGCCCCGACCTGCAAGAACGTCGTGCTCGCGCGGGTCGTGGGCTCCATGCCGGAGTTCAAGCAGATCATCGGACGGGGCACCCGTCTCAGGCCCGACTATGGCAAGCTCGCCTTCAACATCATCGACTACACCGGAACCGCGACGCGAATGTTCGCCGATCCCGCCTTTGACGGCGATCCCGTCCGCGAGGACGAAGCGGTCATCAATGCCGACGGTGACATCGTGGAAGAGCGCGAGATCGAAGACGTGGCGCCGGATCCGGGCGATCTTCCTGAAGGGCCCGATATCCCGGATGGACCCGTCGAGCTGGAGGACGAGGGCGAGAACGGGCCCCGCAAGTTCTATGTCGACGGCGGTGAGGTCGCGATTGTCCGGCACCTCGTGTACGAACTCGATTCCGACGGTCGGCAACTCGCCTGCCGCCAGCTCACCGACTATACCGGCGACAAGGTTCGCACGCTCTATCCAAATGCGTCAGAACTGCGGGCGGACTGGCTCGATCCCGAACGCCGGGCGGAAATCGTCGAACGGCTCGAGGAAAAGGGCATCGACCTCGATTCCCTGGCTGATGCGGTCGGAAAGCCGGAGGCCGATCCGTTCGATCTTCTCTGCCATCTCGCCTATAACGCGCCGCTGCGAACCCGGCGCGAGCGCGCTGACCGCCTAGTGAGGGAGGAGGACGAGTTTCTGGGCCGCTTTGGGCCGGACGCCCGCGAAGTTTTGGATGCCGTGCTTGAGAAGTATGCCGAACATGGCAGTGCCCAGTTCAAGCTGCCCGACATCCTGGAAGTGCCCCCGTTCAACGAGTGGGGCAACGTCATCGAAATCGCCGCCCGCTTCGGCGGGGGCAAGGAGCTGCGCAGCGCCGTCACCGAGCTGCAGCGACTGCTCTACACCGCTTGAATTGAAGGAGATCCAACTTGGCCAGAACCGCCCGCAAGAAGGCTGCGCCGAAGCAACTGACCACTGCCCAGCGTCTCGACAGCATTATCAAGTCCGCACGCAAGATCATGCGGAAGGATAAGGGGTTGAACGGCGACCTCGATCGGTTGCCGATGCTCACCTGGATCATGTTCCTGAAGTTCCTCGACGACATGGAGCGGATCGAGGAAGGGCGCGCGGAGCTCGCCGGCAAGGACTATCGCCCGATCATCGAGGCTCCTTATCGCTGGCGCGACTGGGCGGCAGATGCGGACGGCATTACCGGCCCCGACCTCCTGTCGTTTCTCGTTTCCGAAATGACCGAGCGTCCGGACGGCACCCGCGGCCCAGGTCTGTTCGCCTATCTTCGCGGTCTGCGCGGCGACAACGGGCGGCGCGAGCGGCGTGACGTGATCGCGACTGTCTTTCAGGGCTTCGCCAACCGCATGGAAAGCGGCTACCTGTTGCGCGACGTAGTCAATCTGGTCGACGGTATCCACTTCGACTCGTCGGAGGAAGTCCATACCCTTGGTCGCCTCTACGAGACGCTGCTGCGCGAGATGCGTGACGCGGCAGGGGACTCAGGCGAGTTCTACACGCCCCGGCCGGTCGTGCGGTTCATGGTCGAGGTGACCGATCCAAAACTGGGCGAGACCATCCTCGATCCGGCATGCGGCACCGGCGGATTTCTGACAGAGGCCTTTCAGCATCTCGAGCGGCAGGCAGACACGGTCGAGAAGCGGCGCATCCTGCAGGAAGACAGCTTCTTCGGTGGCGAGGCCAAGTCGCTGCCGTTCCTGCTGTCCCAGCTCAACCTCCTGCTGCACGGCTTGCACGCCCCGCGCATCGACCCCGGCAACGCCCTTCGCTTCCGCCTGGCCGAAATCGGCGAGGATCAGCGGGTCAATGTCATCCTGACCAATCCGCCATTCGGCGGCGAGGAGGAGGCAGGCATCCTCAACAACTTCCCCGAGGACAGGCGCACGGCCGAGACGGCACTGCTGTTCCTGCAACTGATCATGCGGCGGTTGAAGCGTGCCGGACGCGGGCAGGCCGCGGTTGTCGTTCCGCACGGCACGCTGTTCGGCGATGGCATTTCGGCGCGGATCAAGGCGGACCTGCTCGAGAAGTTCAACCTGCACACGGTTGTCCGGCTGCGTGAAGGGGTATTCGCGCCTTACACGGACATCCCGGCAAACCTGATCTTCTTCGACACGACCGGACCGACGAAGGACATCTGGTACTACGAGATGCCGCTGCCTGAGGGCCGCAAAAAATACTCGAAGACGGCGCCCATGACCTATGAGGAGTTTGCGGACTGCCTCGCTTGGTGGAAGAAGCGCGAGCCGAACGAGCGCGCCTGGAAGGTCTCGGCCGCTGACCTTATCCAGCGCGACGATCAGGATCGTGTCGTCGCCTGCAACCTGGACATCAAGAACCCCCATTCCGGCGAGGTCGTCGATCACCGTGCGCCGGCCGAGATCGTGGACGCGATCATCGCACAGGAGCAGCGGATCATCGGCATCATGGACGAGATTAAGGCCGTGCTGGCGGAGCGGGTGTGATGTGGAGATCGATTTCAATCTCCGATTTCCTCACCAAGTCGGACAGTTTGGTACCTGTCGAACCTGACGTTCGGTACAAGCAGATCACGGCGCGTCTTTGGGGAAAGGGCCTGACGCTTCGCGCTGAAGTTCCTGGCAGCGCGATTGCAGCCGCACGACAATGTCGGGCAAAATCAGGGCAGTTTCTGGTTTCGAGGATCGATGCTCGACATGGCGCATTTGGGATCGTACCCGAGGACTTGGACGGCGCTTTGGTCAGTAACGATTTTCCTTGCTTCGACATCGATGCTTCACGAGTACTACCGCACTACTTTGAGTGGTATTCACGGACTCCAGAGTTCGTCGATCTGTGTCGCCGGGCGAGCGAAGGATCGACAAACCGCGTGCGCATGAAGGAAGATCAGTTCCTGAAAATGTCGGTCCCGCTTCCGCCTTTAGATGAGCAACGCCGCATCGTCGAGAAGCTCGACGGAGTTGCAGCGCTAGTGGACGAACGCCGCAGCGCCATTGAGGCAGCTGAGCGCGAAACACAGGCACTGCTGCTGAAAGCCTTCCAACACGCCGTCGACGGCGCTCCTCTGCACCCCATGGCCGAGGTTGCGCCCCTCGTGCGCAGGCCGGTCGAGATCGATCTCAATGCCACTTATCCGGAACTCGGTGTCCGGTCCTTTGGCCGGGGAACGTTTCACAAACCTAGTCTGCCTGGCGCGGAAGTCGGTAACAAAAAGCTGTTCCGCATTTGCACCGGCGACCTCGTGTTCAACATCGTGTTCGCATGGGAGGGCGCTGTCGCCGTCGCGCAGCCCGCAGATAACGGCCGTGTCGGATCACACCGTTTCCTGACCTGTGTCCCCGCTCCAGACACCGCGACTGTCGAATTCCTGCGCTTCTACTTCTCGACGGCCGAAGGGTTGCAGAAACTGGGGGAAGCATCCCCTGGCGGCGCCGGGCGAAACCGGACGCTTGGATTGAAGAAGCTCGAGATTTTGGAAGTGCCAGTGCCGCCAATCAGCCGGCAGCACTGGTTCGACCGCTTACAAGCAAAGGCTCAAGAAGCGCGCTTGATCCGTGCCAAAACCGCGCAAGACATAGAAGCGCTCATCCTGTCCATGCTCCACGAAGTATTCGGAACGCAAGAGCAGGCAGCTTAGGGATGGTTAGGCCGGGTTCCCCGGAACTGTTACAGCCCAAATTTTTGTGTCTGGGCTCGGTGTGCGTTTGCCTTTTGTAAGTTCAAAGCGCAGCAATCCGGCTTTCCGGTTCTTTGCCGCGATCTTGTTGAGGTGTGTGGTCCGCACCGGCACTTGCTCCATCACCTCGCTGGCAAGTGAGCCGAAGGCGACCCCCGGCCTCTGTGACACTGTACGAAGCATGAGTTCGGTCGCCCAGCCGACATGTGCAGAACATCCGACCCCGTCGTGGTCGGTCTCGAACGCTACTATCTGATCCTCGGGGAACAGTTGCGACTGCCCGCTTTCCTCTGTCTGGATTGCGTGACGCGTGCGGACGGCTTCCTTCTCCACCTTTTCCTGGACGGTCCGGAACACCTCGACCCCAAACCCGCTGTGAGTCCCCAAGATCAGTCGCATCTTGACCCGATCCTCGCGCGGCTTTCGAATAGCCATATCCGTCAGGTACGTGGCGACCCGCTCCTCTTTCATCTTGGTCTTCAAGAGTTGCAGAATTTTGGTTTCGTTGGAGCCCTCCGGCATTGCCTCGAAGGCATCCTTCCAAGCCGGATCCGCGAGGAAACGGCCGACAGATGCCGCCACTCCATCCCAACCGGCGTGCCTGTTCACCTCTTCGGCCATGAAGTTGAACAGAAATTCGCCGTTCAGACCTCGAAGAAATTCAAAGACCTTAGCGGATTCAACGTTCCAGCCTGTGGGATCGATGAACGTGAATGTGAAGCCGTCCCGGCAGGCAGCGCTTATACCGTCGAGGTTGTTTTCAAACGGGCCAGAGAACACCCGAATGTTGAACTCCGGCTTCTCGGCCGCGAATACCCGCAACTTTTCGACAGAGGCCGGGTTCCGTTCGCAGAAACAAAATCGGACCTTGAGTCCCGTACGCCCCATATCGAGCAAAGATCGACGAACCGTTTCCAGCGTTTCGATGGCTTGGGAAAAGGAGGCGTCGGAATACCTGCTGGTGTCAGATACCCGCCACGGGCCTGCGAAGGCGTCCACGAAGTTGAAGACCGGCGATCTGCCTTGAAACAGCTTGTAGGCTGCTGACTCGAGATACTTGTTGAGAAACAGATGCTTGATGAAGGACTGCTCGCGCCCTTGGTAGTTTACTATCCTTGGCGGCATCAGGCATCCTCGGGCTGTAGGGCGCGAATGATCGGTTCGGGAACGATCTGCCAAGGAAAGCCATTCCACTCTTCGCCATCGAGAAGGCGGCCACCGGATTTCGGCCTCGCGCCGCCCCACTGCTTGAAGAAGAACGCCACATCGTCACGATCACAAATGTCACGAAGTTGACGGGCCCATCCTTCCTGCATTGATCGAGCGCGAGGCCCGCTCTCTCCTCCTACGATAGCCCAAGCAACACCTTGCAGGTTCACGTCCCCAATTGGGCCAAGCAGCGGTTCGAACGATATGAAGCGTGCGTCTGAATTGATCTGCTTCAAGTGCTCGATCCTGCTGGTATGCGCGGAGTCCTCAACCGAGACACCGAGCCAGATATGGCGCGGGATCGGCCCACCCTGATAGCGATTGCGGACAAAGTTGCGCATGAGGGAACTGCGCTTGGTCAGGACCTGGTAGACATGCCAGTCAGCCTGCTCCATGGCATCGAACACCTTGGCCACGAAGGATCGGTTGATGTCCTTGTGGAACAGGTCGCTCATTGAGTTCACAAAGATCATCCGCGGCTTCTTCCAGAGCGCGGGCTGTTTCAGCCTCGTCGGCCAGAGCGTCAGGTCAAATCCTTGCTCATAAGGGTGGCCCGGAATACCACGCCAGCGTTCTGCGAAGCGCTCTGCATAGCAGTTGTCACATCCAGGGCCCACCTTGGTGCAGCCGGTCACTGGGTTCCATGTCGCGTCCGTCCATTCGATCTCTGATTTCTGGGCCAACTGCTCGCCTCGCTGTTGTATTAATGGTAGCACAAACCTGACTTGGCACAAATAATGAACGCCCGGATGGCCTGCACCCCCCTTTTTGAGATGTTACAAGCTCGCGCCGCGGAATCCGTTCCATCCGCCGGTCGGATGGACTCTCAACATGCATGATTTTCAAAATCCAAGAGCCCGAATAAAGGCGAATCCATACGCGGTTCTTAGCCGGTCAAAAGCTCCGTTCGCACACTCTTTGAAGATGGAGGAAGCTGGTTTCAAAGAAAAGGGTTCGCTGGGGCAAAGGGCGGTCCACCTGAGTTCCGAACCTCCGGTTGCGTAGGTTGAATTCAATTGCTTCGCATTTGCGGCGCACTTCCGCACTCCGCCCGACTAGCAGAATATTATGCCCGCCACCTTATCGAGCAACCAACTTTTCACCATCCCCCTCTCGCAGCATCGCTTCCATGTTGTCCAAGCCATCGACTGCAGAACGCATCTGCGCCTCATCATCCACAACCACTGCCTCGGCATCCACAACCTGGCCCCCAAAATCCATCTCCATCTGTCGCTGCTCCTCTGCGATAACAGCTTGAACGATGGGCGCGGTCTTCTTTGGAACGACATCAGTTTGCCCTGACGATTGGAACTCAGCAGCCTGGCGTGCGGCCTCAACATCGGCCTTGGGCCCACTTGGCCCGTCCGACGGCGGTGTCATCGGCATCGCTTGAACACTCAGCGGCAGCGTGCCTTGCGATCCCCCTTCCCCCGGCTCCGGAAACGGCAATTCGCCCGTCTGCGCCACATGGATCGCCTTGAAGAGCCGGTCGTCAAAATACTGAATCCGCTTTGCGCGGACCGGCATTTGCGCATCGATCACCATGACGATCTCGTCGAGCGGCAAGCGGCGCGCCTCATCTTCAGGGAGCAACGAGCTTTCTTCGGTCCGTGTGGATTGGCTGCGCCCTTCAAAGGGGTTCTTGCCGATGGACTGAGAGCGCGTGATGACGGTCTTCGTGGTCTTGCCAACCGCCTTGCTCAGTTCCTCGACGGTCTTCTCATCCGAGGGCGTCAGGTAGAGCTTCACGCCTGCGTTGCCCTGCAGGGCGCGGCGGGTGTTCTCGCCGTAGATTTCATCGAGGGCGGGGATCGTCTGGGTAACCACGGCCAAGTGGCCGCGATAGGTGCGCAGGGTCTCGATGCTCTCGACCACGATGGGCATCTTTCCGAGGCGATTGAACTCGTCGAGCATGATCATCACCGGCCAAGGCTCATCCGGCCCCGGATCCTTTTCCTGCATGGCCGAGAGCAGGTCGGAGAAGAAGAGCCGGATCAGCGGCGCGAGCGGCTTCACCATGAGGGGCTGGACGACAAGATAGACCGAGAAGGGCTTCTTCCGGATCGTCCGGAAATCAAAGTCCGACACCGCCGTCGCCTCGTCTATGGCTGGGTTCTGCCATTGGTCGAGCCCCGAGGTCATCAGGAGCGACACGTATGAGGTCAACGTGTCGTTGTTGGTGGACGCCAGCCGCGTAAAGATCAGCTTGGCGGCTCGGTTATCCACCTCATGGCCGCGCGCGAAATACTCCTTCTGCTTGTTCCCGCCCGAGGCGGCAATGCGATAGATCTCGCCCAGAGTCGGGCGCTTGCGCTGGAAGGCCAAGAGCCCTGCCGCGACGAAGAGATCGATCCCGCCCTTAAGGAGGCCCTGCACCCGGTCATTGTCGCTCTGCAGGAACAGCGTCGCCAGGAGCTGCAATTCCATCTGCTGACGCGCGGGGTCTTTCAGCTCGAAGATTCGCAGGAGCGGGTTGTAGCGATGCGTGCGCCTGCCCTCCCAATCGGTGGGAGCAAAGCGATAGACCTTGTCGCCTTGGGCGGCGCGGTGCCGGGCCGTGGCCTCAAAGCACTCGCCTTTTACGTCTAGCGTCACGGCGGAGCCCTGCCAGGTCAGCAGGTTCGGAATGACAAAGCCCGTGGTCTTGCCGCGACCCGTGGGGGCCACGATCAGCGCATGCGGGAAGACTTTCGAGCAAATGTATTTTGCGCGGGAGCGGGGCGTCCCCAGTTTGCCAAGGATGAACCCTGTCCCGGGCGCGCCGAAAAACCCATTGGACTTCATCTCGCGGGCAGACTGCCAATGGGTCTGGCCAAAGCGTGTGAGAGCAGACCCCGAGAGGGCGAGGCTCAGCATCATGCCAGCGGCGGCAAAGCTGCCGATGATCAGATGGATGAGTTGGGCATCCTCCGGACGGCGGTCCAGGATCGCCATGTAGTTCTGCGCGATGTAGGCGAAGTCGATCTCGGCCCCAAAGCCAAGGTCCTGGTAGGTCAGCACGGCCGAAGCGATGGTATAGCCCATGGCCCCGGTCACAAGCGTCACAAGAAGCACACCGGTCGCGATCCGCGCTTTTCCCATGGTGGCGCTCAATGGATCTGGCCCCGCTCGGTCTCGCCATCCACGTCCGTCGCGCGGTGTTTTTCATACTCAGCATCGGCAAGTTCATCGACCACCTGACGCAGGGCATCCGTATTGGCCGTCGCGGCATTAGATTGCAAGTAGACCTTGGCGACATAGAGCCTGTCGAGGCGGTCCTCGAGAACCTTGTCCAACGCATCGGCATCGCCGGATGTGAGCCGCGCAAGTTGGCGGTCATCCAGCACCCGTGCGATCTCACCGCGGAAGGCATCGCGCTCCACCTCGGTCTCGAAGGGCGCAGACAACTCCCCTGCCCGCTCATGGTCCAGAACGCGCGCAATCTCGTCTGCGAGGCGGTCGGTACGGTCAGTCTGCGGCGCCGTTTCATCTTGGGTTGCTAGACGTTCGTCACGCGTGCCAATCCCAAGCCCGTCGCGCATCTCGGCTTCGCGGCGAACCTGATTGACGGCCTCAGTGTTCCGGATCTCGACGACGGCCGCATAGGTCGCGCCAAGCCCGCGGGCGAGGTGGGACGGCATGTCCGGATAGCGCGCGCGGAAGTCATCTGCGACCGCATCTGCAACGGGCGTGCGGAGGTCGCGTCCCTCCATGATCCGGTCGACATCGCGGGCGATCTCGCCGGCGCGGGCCGCATCGGTGATGGTCTCCCTGTAGGGCTCAGACCGGTCGATCACATCGCCTGGGCGTGCGAGCAGGTCCGGGTGTGCCTCGAGATAAACGCGCTGCTCCGCCTCGATCCGGCGCTCCGCCCGCGAGACAACCTCCCAATCCCGGTCCTCGATCTGCTGCGTTGTCAAACCCTCGGCGCGCATCTCCTGACGGATTGTCCCTTCCATCTCCCGGACCGCGCCCTCATGATAATGGAACCGCTCGCTGACCGGTTCCGCTTCCACGACACCATCCCGACGCAGCACGTTCTCCCGTTCCAGCAAAGTGCCAAGGTTGACATGCACATCGTTGAGAACGTCGCGCGCCTGTTCCAGGTCGGCACGGCGTTCGAGGTTCAGATCGCGCGCCTCGGCCACCTTGGAGAGATCATCGGCGATCCATTGATGCTCGAGCGCTGCATTGGAGGCACCGGTCTCGATCCGGGCCACCACTTCCGATGTGCTGATACCCGTGCCCCGCAGAGCAGCATCGATCCGTGAGCGCAGGCGCGGCTCTGTGAGGTGCTCCAATTGGTTCTCTTGGATGTTCGCCTCGGAATAGATCCCGCCCTCCGAGGGGGCCTCTGACAGCGTGGATGATCGCAGCCTCAAGGGCTGCATGTGCTGGACCTGCGTCTGGATCTCGATGAGGCGTTTTTCCAGCACGGGGCGTTCCGCGTCCGCCTTCTCGGCGATCATGCCCTGTACCCGCGCGAGCTTCTCCGCATAGAGGCTTCTTAGATCCTCGAAACTCTGATCCTCGGCCATGTACACATCTCCTGTTCGGTCCACCTGCCCGCCGCGCGCCAGCATCTCGCCCGCGCGGAAGAGGGCTGCGGCAATATCCTCGCGGGCCTCCCGGGAGGCTTCCGCAGCAAGCGAGTGGTAGGCAGTTCTGGTGTTGGCGATCTCCGCCAGCGTCCGCGTCAAGTCATGCCCCACGCGTTCGCGCTCGCGGGGCGTGCGCCCCTCTTCTTTCGCCGCATAGATCTCGCTGGTCCGGGCGGGGTAATGCAAAATCCCGCGGTCCACCCGGCGCGTGGCCTCCAGGCGCACACCGTACTTCTCCGCCTCCTCGACCATGGCGAGGCGGAAGTCGTCATAGTTGAAGCGATGGTTGCTCCCGAGGAAAAAGAACTCGCCTTCTTGCGAACGGCGGTTGAGCACCAGATGCGCATGGGGGTGATCGCGGTCTTCATGCACCGCGACGATGTAGTCGAAATGCCCCGCGTCGGTCTGGAAGAACCGCTCGGCCACATCCGTCGCGATGTCGCGCACATACTCACCCCGCGTGCCGATGGGGAAGGACATGAGCATATGGGTGGTCTGCCCAAGCTTGGGTTTGAAACCCGCGTCCCACCGCTTGGCAAAGCGCTCGGTCAGGTCCTTGATGTCCTTCGCCTCGAGCTTCGCCTTCCCATCCAGAAACCCGCTGCTGTCCACGATATGGGTGGACTTGGTGGTAAGGTAATCGAGCTGGTTGGCAAGCTGCGATTTGGTATGCGTACCCCCGCTCCGGATCGCCTTGAAGACTGCTGGCCGATGCCCTGCAGCCGCGCGCACAAGCTGGCTCTGCTTGGCCACGTGCAGCCCCTGCATCGAACCCCGGATCCGGCTCCAGCCGTCCCGAAAGACCTCGCCAGTAACCGCGGCAACCGCATCATTCAGCCGCATGGGCAAACTCCCTCAGCGCGGCCGTGGCCTGCAGCTGCATGGCGTCACGACGGCGGCGCAGGAGCAGGTCGATCTCGTCAGCGGAATCCAGAATGAACCGCGCCAACCCGCGCATCTGCGCGAGGCGCAGTTCCGAGAACTCGGCACTCGTGCCTCCATCAGCCTCCTGCCCCTGCCGGTTCGCCTTTGTCATCTGCTTGGCGATCTGCGCGACCCCATTGCCGACCTCGTGCAGCGAGGCGCGATAGCGCGCCATCTCCGCCGCCATCTGCGCGTCCGGAACGAACACCCCGCCTGCCGCCTGAATGAGCCGCCGCAGCCCCTCGGCCCGGCTTTCGATCCCGGCCGCAGCCAGCACCGCGTCGAGGGCTGCAAGCTCCGCGGCCGTCACCTTCACACTGACCGCTGAAACCGGGATCGCGGCATCTGTCTTGCGCTCGGCATCGGCCTTGAGCGTGTACTGAATCGCCCGGACCGATACGCCAAACCTCTCTGCCAGCGCAGATGTCGAGATACCTTCGGCAGCCTCGCGAACGATCTCCATGCGGTCCGCATCTGTGAGACGTTTTGAGCGCGTCATGCGAAGAAAGACCCCCTATTTCCTGCCACCTTCCACCAAGGCTGCCCCAACCTTACGATAATATACCCATCTGTCAAATATATACTTACGTCGCATTTAGGCTCAGGCAGCCTTGGTGTCCGCTTCCCCCGCGGCCCGCAGGGACGCGGCTCTGCCGCCCTCACCATCGGGCGACCCACCTGTCCAATGGCTCCCCTTCCCCAGCACCGCCCGAGGGTCTGGCCGAACACGCATGTGTTCGGACGGAACCGCGGGCGGGCGCAAACCCCACCGACAGGGCGGACAGGCAGGGTCAAGGAGGGCCAGATTTGGCTTGCCAAATCTCTGCCGCAAAAACCGGGAGGCCCTGGCCGATAGGTTTTTGTAGATGGCCCCCTTGAGGTTGACTGTCCGCCCTGTCGCGGCCTGACCCTTCCGGGGGGAGTGCGTCCCTTGAACGCGCAGCGACCGGCACCAAGAGGAGGTCGCTGTAGGCGATCACACGCGCCGGTGACGGCATCCCTGGAACAGGGATCGGGCCGCCCCAAGATCGTCCTGGGGCGGCCCATCCTAGTGAGAGGATTCAGTCCTGGGGATCCTTCGCGCTCGGCGGGAACATCACCAGCTCCGAGACCGCGACCGGGAAGTCGAGCTTGAGGCTGAAGAACTCCGAGCCGTCCCCGTTGCGGGTGTTGCGGAACATCGCACCCACGCGCTGAAAACGGGTGCGCTCCTGGCCATCTGTGTCGATGAACTTGACGGGAACGGTGGCGATGTAGTGGTTGGTCATTTGGGTTACTCCTTGTTGCGATGGGGATCTGCCAGCACGGGGGCAAGAGGCCCGGTCGCAAGCGCAAATGCGGAGGGTCCGCGGCTCCGCCGTGGAAGCCGTATTTGTGCTTGCCGGAGCGTCAGCGGAGGGCACGATTGGGCCGACCCCGTGCGATCCACATCTATGAGCAAAAAGGAGTGATCCGGATGATCCTTGCCATCACGCCGACGCCACCATCCGCGTCCCGTCGATCCTGGCCGGGGTGCTGATAGAGCCCGCCCGCGTGGGTGCGATGTTCCGAAACACCACCCGAGGGACGTGCAGGTCTTCAGCCTCAAGTGGGACGTTTCGATCCCTCGCGTCTTGCACCGCTGACGATGTGCGTGAGGTGCGCACCATCCCCAGCCCGTACCGATGCGGATGGGCCGAACTCTGACGGGCTGGGTAGAGGGATGACGGTGCTGGACGCCGTGAGCTGCCGATCAAGTGTGACCGATCGCACGCGCCATGAGACACGACGAAAGGGCCGCGCCAAGCGCGACCCCCTCCCTTCAATCTTGCGCAGTCTTCTTCGCCGAGTCAGCAACCCGCATGACCGTCAGGCCTTTCGCTTCCGCTTTCTGCCCTAGGTTCAGCGCGACTCCGTTGCCGCCGAAGAGCACAACCCCTGTCGCCGCGAACTTGTCGTCCAGCATCTCGTCGTTGCACTTGAACGGTGCCGCCCGCCCATGTGCGGACCAGCGCGGATCGAACCGCGCCTGCGCCACTCCGCGTGCCCGGGCCCACCGCGCCGCAATCATCTCCGCCCCGTGCTTGCCACCCTTGTGGCAGAGGAAGATCTCCTGATTGCGGTTCTGCTTGATCCGCTCGCGAACCTTGTCGAGCGTGTTGAAGATCACATCGACATTGGTCCAGTCGGTGGCGCCTGAGACGATCAGGGGCACCCCCTCGACTTTCGACTTCTCGGCAGTCTCGCGGTCGTGCTGCTCCAGAAGCTGCCGCGCCTCGAAGACCGCCCCGGTCTCTTGCGCCCGGGTGCTTGCGCGCGATCCGGCTGCCGGGATGAAGGCGTGGCCCGTCTCGACCTCGTAGCATTCCGCTGCGGCCTCGCTCATCACCTCAATTGCGCCGACGATCTCGCGCAGCTGCAGGAAGCGCGCCTGCGCCTCTTCGAGCGCGGTCTCGGCGATCTCGGATCCATCGTGGGATTTTGCGAGCGCGCCGATCTTGTCAGCTGTGCGGTCGACCTCCTTGCCGAGCGCCACCTTGCGGCGCTGCAGGATCGTGGCGAGCCCATGCGCCAGCGGTTCGATCTCCGCCTCGAGCCCGGTCCCGCGCAGCGAGCCAAGTAGAGCCTCGAAGCTCTCGCGGATGATGCGGTCGGTCAGGACGTGATCCTCCGGGATCGGCAGCTGCGCGTCCTTCTCGGTCAGCCCGAAAAGCTCAATGGTCTCGTAGGTGTTCGCGGTGTCGTAAGCCATGTCTGGTCTCCAGTGTTCATTTCCAAGGCCACCACGTGAGTGTGGTGGCATGGCCGAATGCCTGGTTTCCGAATCTGCCCGGGTCAGGGACGGCGCAGCCGCCGGCTCGCCGGGCGCAAAAGTTTTCCGCGCGCAGCACCCGACATATGTGCGCCTTCACGCACTGGACCACCCTCCCCGCCAGCCCCGCCCTCGCCGAAAAGTTTTGCGATCCTTGAGGCGGGCTGATTTGGGGGCCATCCGGAGGATATGCTTCCGCACTCATGTGTGTGTGTTTTGACGGTAGGTTTGCCCGACCCGAGCAGGCAAACGGCCCGACCGGACGCGGGAGACGGATGAAGCGGCGGGATCGTTTTGGCCTCGGCCAAAACAGACCAGAGCGCAATCCGGCGGAGCGGCCAGGGAGAGACGTGCTCGCGAGGCGGGCAAACCGGGATGCCGGGTGCTGCGCCGCGGTGAGGCCGCATGGCCGAATGCGCGACGGACCGAAGGGCCGTTCTCCCCTGCGACACGCGAAGCCGAGCTGGGGAGGCCGCAAGGCTTAGCCCAAGGTTGATGTGCTGGCGACGCTGCTGCCGACTATAGTGATTGCTTTTCCGGGCATTGGACGTGATGGGCGGGAGCCAGTCATTCGCTGCGCCTTGGACTAACGGCAGCGATGCGTAGGAAGTGGACTTCGCAAAGTTGCGGGTTTTGGCGGCGGGTGGAGATACATATGCTGCGTGCGCATCTGGAAAAACCGTCTTTTGCCGTAGGGGCAGCCACCATACATCATCCAACGGAAGGGATTCGGGGCAAAACTGCTCTCGCGGTAAGGATATCGGCGTCGGTACTAACCATTACTTGCCGCTTAGCCACCGCCGGAAACGTTGCCAAAGACCTTGTGGCACATCCGCATTTGCCATTGATGCGGGGGCTTCCGGCGCATCGTAATACCGACCTTTGGCGCGACGGTCGTGCGCCCGTCCAGCGGCAATCTGTTCATCACTCATATCACCTGCCCACCGGATATTGCTGTGCTTGATCCAGTAATGCGACCGGCAAGGAAAGCTCCAGTTCCCGATGGACGGCGAGAGCGAGATCGACACACCGTCATAGCCCATCTTCCAGTCCGTCGGGCTTAAGGGCGTGACGACTTCCCTGCCACAGCCGCAGGCGCATTTGTGAACGGCCGTTGCGTAATCCATGGCGAGGTACAGAACGCCCTCCTCGGTCTGCTCGGGGATCGCATCTACAAATTTGTGGGTAATCTTCTTAATCGTCATCGCGCCCGTCCATGTTGTTTATCGTGTTGCCATCAATCGTGTAGTTGCTGGAATGCTCGCCCTCAAAATCGGCGTAAAACCCTACAAGCTTCTTCCACCGGATCACCGCGAGCGTCGCGTTCAGGGCGTTCAGGTCAGCCACCTGGATGTTGGTGGCGTAAGCATCATCTACGTCCGCCTCGCCCATGCCGACGCGGCGACGAAGCGGCTCTCGCTGTTCGGCGGTGCTCAGCGTCACCCGCAGCACACCCACCAGGGCATCGTCGCCCATCTCGATCCCCATACCAACATCTATGAAGGGGGTGCCCTGTTCTTCGAGGTGTTCGACAGCCGGGCGTTTGGCGGCGCCAGAGTCAACGCACACAAAGACGAAATCCATCTCGTTCAGCAGGTCCACGTTGGATTCGTCGAGATAGACTGGATGCGGGACGATCCCTTTACGCATGGGCGCATAAAGCGCTGCGAAGTAATCGACCTTCTTGTTCCGTTCCCGCAGTGTTTCAATGCTGGGTGCGCCCGGGCTACGGAACGCGTTGTGCTGCAGGAAATCATCACCGTCGATAAGATGCAGCTCGCGGATCGGCGTCTTAGCGAGCAGATCGAGCACATAAGAGCCTGTTCCGCCGAGGCCAACAATGGCGACCTTGTTCATCGCCAGCTTTTCGGAAAAACCGCCGATTCCGGCCCGTGTCGAGGCTGTGTCCTGGTAGTTGAATACCGGATCAGGTTCATCGGAGTCTGCGACGACGTAGGTGCGCGCATCAGCCGTCGGATCGATTTTACGCGCGGGCGATGCGATCATCTCCACATAGGTGGTCATTTTGTGTTCGTAGTCGCGGTAGCCCTCTTTTGGCTTGGCCGAAAACATGTGGTCTACCGTGATGTCTTTGCCGAGGCTCTGGCGTTTGCTGGAGTGCCTGATGCCTTCGAGTGTCTTGCCATTGTGATCGCAAGGATGCTCGCCCACGAAGTACGCCTTATGGTCGCTCGGCGCCATCGTCTCGCCACCGTTCGTCTGCAGAACAGAAACGAGCGTGCCAAGCTTTACCTCGCGATTGGCGTTCACGTAGGGCACGTTGGAGATCACGAGGTGGCCACTTTTCACAGCCACCTCGTATCCGCCTTCTTCGAGGGCCTTGAGATCGGCGTTACGACTTATCAGTTGCCGTGACATTGAAGATCATGCCCTCCTTCAGCTTCACGGTATCGCCCTCATCCAGCGTGCCCTCGGGCTTGTTGCCCTGGCCGCGCCGGTAGGTAATGGTGAAGCAGATCAACTCGCCCGTGGGCGGGTTTTCGTAAGCAAGCGCGACCAGATCGTCCTCGCCAAGTTCTGTCGCCGTCACCGTCTTCTCGCGGCCGTTCACAACAATCGTGTACTCTTTTTCCGGTTTGCCTTTTTCGTCCTTCGGCATGGCCAGGTCCTTTCTTTTTAGCCTTTCGGCGGGAACGGGTCGCCACCGTGGCTGTCACTGCTGGCGATCCGTCCGTCGCGGTTGTGGATACGCAGTTCGCTTTGCTGGTTGCGGCTGATTTCACGTCCGCGATCAACGGCGTCCTGCTTGGTTTCATGGTGGCTGCTGGCGCGGGATGCGCCGCCACGCTTCACATCCCATCCGCCTGCCGGGTTCGGCACGACGTGATGGGTCTTCGGTCCCTTACTCATGGTTTCCATACCTCCTGTTCGTTAGGGTTGCAGGCATAAAAAGTATGCCTACTCCGAACATCATATATTTGTTGAAAGTCAGAAGTCAAGCACGTAAAGTACGTCTTTACCGAACAATAAGATCGACGGGGAGGCCGCCACATGACCAACAGCCTGGGAGAGAAGATTCGCCGCTTACGGAAGGAGCAAAAGCTCACGCTTGACAAACTTGCCGAGCTCACCGGCTCCAGCAAAAGCTACATATGGGAACTGGAGAACAAGAACCCGCCGCGTCCATCGGCGGAGAAGCTGGCCAAGATTGCAGAAGTACTTGGTGTCACGATTGAATACCTGCTCGATGAAAAGCAGGCGATAACCGAGGAAGACGCCGTCGATGCGCAGTTCTATCGTGAATACAAACACATGGACCCTGATACCAAAGAAAAAATCCGCGAGATGGTAAAGCTGTGGGGGAAACCCGGATGACCAAGCCGAAGTCGCCGCAACGATGGGCATACGACCTGACCATCATCCTGAACACCTTGGGTGGCGACGACCGCTTTCCGGTCAATGTTGAAGCGCTTGCCTACGATTTTTCAAAGCAGCGCTTTCCTGACGATCCGATAAGTCTTGTGCAGGGTGCCCCGCTGAAGGGATTCGAGGGCGCCTTGATGAAGGCCCCGCCTGGCGAAATGGGCTGGGGCATCTTCTACAATTCGGACACAGCATCGCCGGGGCGCATCAACTTTACCCTCGCCCACGAGTTCGGGCACTACCTCTTGCACAGGCAGGATCATCCTGACGGTATCCAGTGCAGCACCGAGGACATGGAACGCTGGGACAGCAAATATCGGCAGATCGAGAAAGAAGCGAACGAGTTCGCCGCAAATCTCCTCATGCCGCTGGATGACTTCCGTGCGCAGATCGCTCCGAAGTCTCAGCCTGACCTAGAGGCCTTGGGCGCATGCGCGGACCGCTACGGCGTTTCCCTGATCGCGGCGACGCTGCGCTGGCTGCAGTACACCGAGCGCCGGGCAGTTCTTGTGAAATCTATTGATGGCTTCATTCATTGGGCGCGGTCGAGTGATCGCGCCTTGCGCACTGGCGCCTACTTCAAGACGGCTGGCCGACCGCCAATCGAGATACCGGCGACCGCGATACCGGCAACGGAAACTGAACTGGTTCGGCGAAAAGCAACGAGAGAGCATGAGTCAGGAAGCTGGTTCAAAGAGCCCTGCACCGAACATGCTCTGGTCTCCGAAGTCCACGACTTTGCGCTTTCCCTAATCCATCTTGGGGACGCGCCGTCACGCTTCGAGCCTGCCGAAGAGGCTGAAGAGGATACATACGACCGTATGGTGAGCCGCACGCCGGGTTCATCGTGGTTGGGCTAGCAATGCCCCATGGTTCGATCTATAGAAATAGATCGTTTCTAGCTTACGATATGTCAAAATAGATCACGCCTTGAAAATTCAGGCTTCATATGATACATTAAAGTAGATCAAGCGCTTTGCTTGATATGCAGGATTATATCAAAATGAGCTATGAGAGCGAGAAACTGGCGGCGACACTGAAAGCTGCCCGCGAAAAGAAGGGGCTGAGCCAGCGCGCGCTGAGCGCCCATGCAGGCGTGCCGCAGTCGCATATCTCCAAGATCGAGAGCGGCGCTGTGAACCTCACCGTCTCAAGTCTGACCGCCATCGCCAACGCCCTTGATCTGGAACTGGCGCTTGTTCCGCGCAAGGCCGCGCCTGCCGTAAGAACGATCACCCGTAGCGTAAACGACGTGCCGAAGGCCACGCCGGAGGCGCGTAAAGAGATTGCCCGGCTCGCCAAGCAGCTTGAGCACATCCAGTCGCTCAAGATCGATAGTCCCGTCTTCGAAAACCTGCAGCGGCAGTTTCGCGAGATGCGACAGTTCGAGAACCTGATCCGGAATACCGACACATTGCGCAGCATACGTGAAGCGCTCAAAGCCGTGGAGAACGCGGGTGGCGTTGCCGCGCTGCAGGAAGCGTCAAAGCAGATGAACAGTTTCCGCAACGCACTCGCCCATGGCATAGCCGATGAGGAACGGACGCGCTTGCCGCGTCCTGCCTATCGCCTTGATGGAGACAACGATGAGTAATGTCTCCGTGCTGAACGTAAACCTGTATGGCGAGCCCATTGGCACGCTCACCAATCTTGGCGGCGATCGCACCATCTTTGCCTTCACCGACGAGTACATCGAAAATCCTGACAGGCCGACCCTCGGGCTCGCCTTCAAGGATGAATTCGGGGAACTCTATACGGATTTTCGGCCCTATCAGAAGCGCGTCATGCCCTTCTTCTCAAACCTTCTTCCCGAAGGCCATCTGCGCAAATACCTGGCCGAACAGGCGGGCGTGAATCCCGAACGAGAATTCTATCTACTTTGGGCGCTAGGCCATGACCTGCCCGGCGCGATCACGATCACCCCTGCTGACGGTGAAGCCTGGCCGCCGGATGCGGCCGATGGCGCCGATGATCATGGCGATGATCAGCGAGAGAATGCTTTGCGGTTTTCGCTGGCAGGCGTTCAGCTCAAGTTTTCCGCCGTGATGGAAGCTAGTGGCGGGCTGACCATTCCCGCCTCTGGTGTCGGGGGCTCCTGGATCGTGAAGCTACCCTCGCGTGAATTCGCAGGCGTCCCTGAAAATGAATTCTCGATGATGAAGCTGGCCGGCCTTATCGGGATGAACGTCCCTGCCATCGATCTGGTCAGTATCGATGCGATCAAGAACCTGCCCGAGGGTATCGATAAGATCGGCAACCATGCTTTTGTGATCGAGCGGTTTGATCGCCTTTCCGACGGGTCGCGCGTGCATATCGAGGATTTTGCGCAGGTCTATGGGCTCTATCCCGAAGACAAATACGGCAATGGCACATTCCGCAACATCGCCCAGGTGATCGCCGCCGAAGGTAATGATGCCGACATCATCGAATATGTCCGGCGCCTGACCTTCAACATGCTGATCGGCAATGCTGATATGCACATGAAGAACTGGTCACTGATCTATCCGGACAGGCGGTATGTCTCGCTGGCACCAGCTTATGATTTTGTGGCGACTGTGCCCTACATTCCGGGTGATGCGACCAACATGAAGATCAGCCGTGCCAAGGTGTTTTCGGCATTCTCGGTTGATGAGCTAGAGCACCTTGCCGTCAAAGCATCGATCCCGAGGAAGATGGCAATCGACGCGGCCCAAGAGACGGTTCAGGCTTTTCGGGAGCATTGGGGCACAGAAGCGGCAAACCTGCCGATGAGTGATGAGGTCAGGTCTGCCGTTGAGGATCACATGAAGACAGTGCCCATCCTGGAAGAACTTTCATAGGGCAAGAGGTTCCTGACTCACTAGCAGAGCAGGGCGGAGGCGGGTGCCCTGATCTTCTGCGCCGCCGCACCCCCATCAGCAAGTGAGGGGTGACGGACGGCTCCGGCGAAGCAGGGCGATAGATGTTAGCTTGCGACGTTTGGCAGGTTCCAGAATTTCTTGGCGCTCTCGAACAAGTCGCCCGATCGTCCGCTGATCTTTGCCTCGTTCCAGCTGTAATGTTAGCAAAGGCGCTTGTTGAGATAGAGAAAGGCTGAGTTTCCAAAGATCGCTAACTGCGCTTCGCTGCCCTTGGTGCTTGCTGCAGCATCAGCCGGGGTCGCCACCGACTGCAGAATGGCGGCTTTAGGCCTACTTCGACACCTGACCTAAGCATAGTTTACTTCGCGCCATCTCCAAACCACACCAGCACAGAAAAAGGGGAACCGTGCTCCCACGGCTCCCCTTTCGGTTTAGATAGTCTCACCTCGCGCGCTGATCAGGCAACCAACGACAACCCCGCGCTCGCGTCCTGCGGTTGCTCACCGCTGTCGATGAACGGGATGATCGAGAAGGTCTGGCCACCGCGCTGCTCCTCGTTTTGCACGGCGTTGACGCGCAGGTCGCCATCAGGCGTGTTGATAAGCAGCGACAGGTAGTCGTTGCCCGTGCGGCTGCTTTTCGCCATCCACGCCGAGCCAACGCGGATCGGCATGCCCCGGGGCGAGCTGACCTCGATCCGGTAGTCGGGGTGGGTCTCCTCGGATTTGTAGCTGTTCTCGATCAGCATGAACTCCAGATCGAACATCATGTTGGCGATGTAGCCTGTGAAGGCGTTGTCGGCGTCCATGGCGGTTAACTCGCCCGAGATCGAGCCGGATTTCATCAGGCCGTTCGAAACCAGCGGGATGATCTCGAAGTCCCCGCTCTGGGCCGCGCGCGCCTCTTTCGTCTGCACCGCGTTGACCCGGAACGGACCCAAGCCGACATCGATCTGCATCGAGATGTAGGGGTTGCCGCTGGTATTGCCGGTCTCGTTCCAGGCCGTGCCGATACGCACCTTGCGGCCTGATTTGTTGACTGCCGTTACGTCAAAATCCGGGCTGCGTTCGGACATCTTGGCCCGCGCCTCCAATTGGATGGCGATGTCAAAGCGCGTCGAATGGATCATGCCGGTGTACTGAGCGGCTGCGGTCTCGACATTGCGGGTGAGGGTTCCTGCGAACATGGGATGGTTCCTTTTGGATTGGCCGGTGTCTGACGTTCTTGCCAGCGCATCCGGGATTGCTTTCTCGACCCCTTGAGGGATCACAAATCAGAAAGCCTGCTTTCCTTTCAGCCCCGCCCACTGGTCAGAGCTGCCGTCCGAGTGGGAATGCCCCCGCGCCTCCGGGTGCTGCGCCCCTCCCCTGCCCGTCTGGTCTTGATTGGCTGCCCGGATTTTCCGCGCCGTCCTCCGATCGCGCGACGAAGAACTCCGTTTCTTTTCCGTTCAACCGGTGCCCGCCCCGGTCGGTCAGGCCGATGCAGCTCCTATTCGGTAGATAGGTGATGAGGTACTGAGCGAGCCGGTCCTTGTGGACAACGTAGCCGGTATTGGACCAATGCACGGTCTGGCCGGCATCGACGGCCGCCTTGATGTCTTCGAGTGTCATGCGAACCTCCTTACGAAGAATGGTGGGGAAACGACGCAAGAAGCCCGGTCGTCCAACCGGGCTTCCATGCAGTATTCGTTTGGCAAACGGCCGAGAGCTGTCAGGCGCTTTGCGTGGCCCGCGTCGCGCGCGCCGCCATCCAATCTTTCAGGCCAAGAACCGTTCGTCCGGCGGCGACCTCGGAGGCCCAGGCAACCCTTGGGTCGCCGCAGGGCTCATCGCCGGAATGCCGGTCGATGTGGCCATTGGCCATCCATGGCTCAGGCTGTATCCGTCGCAGCCAGTCCGCCATGCTCGGGATGCGGCCCTGGCAGTCTTCACGGATATGCTGCTCGCCGATCCAGCGCACGGGGATGTCGCGGCCCGCACTATTGGTCAGTGTCAGGCCAAAAACCCGTTCGGCCTCAAAAAGGCCTTGCGCATGGTGACGCATGGCTCTGTGCGTGAAGAGCGCGAGGTGCTCTTTGGAAGCGTCGAACCAGTCGTGGACGGCTTGATAGTCGGACGGCACCCCGCCGAATTTCCGGGCAGAGCTTTCGGCATGATGAAGCGGATGGGCCATCTCACAGCCCCTCGTCATAGCTGTGCGAGCATTCGACATAGCGGTCGGCATGATCCAAGGTGACACTGTCGGCGGTGATGTCCCAGGTCAGCGTGCCGTAGCCGCCCTCGTTGTTTTCGAACCCCGGGTGATGGTGATAGGCGAGCGACCAGGCGAAGTCGCCAACCTCTGTGGCAAGCGGCTCCGGCAGTTGGACCTCTGCAGGCTGCACCGTCACATCCTCGACATTGCCGGAGTCGCCATAGCCTTCGTATTCGACAGCGACCTCGCTGATGCCAAGCGCACGTAGTTGCGCGAGCAGCTCCACTCTGGATGCCTTCAAGGTGGTTTCGCGCTCTGCACGCCACTGAGCCGCCATTGCGGCATAGTCGATCTGGGGATTGGTCATGGGTCTGTCCTCTTATCTGAATTTGGGGGGGCCGGGCCTGGCATTGGTCAGCGCGCGCCCGGAAAGCGCAGATCGGCCAAATCCCATCCACGCCGCCCGACCGGAAGCTCGCTTTGACTTTTCAGGCGGCTTGTTCTGCCACCTTGGCGACTCGCTGCCCCACGATCCGGGCCAGAATGCTTCCCGTGTCGATCCCGTCCCCATGCGGCAGGAACACACGCAACTGGAAGGCGATGATCTCGGTGAAGCAGCCGAGCGCCTTGAGGCCATCGATCATGCCCCGATCCGCACCGCCCAACTCAAGGCGCATCTCGCCTGCGACCCGGCGACGGGTCAGGGTCAGACCCCGGCCCAGATCGACAGGTGCGGTGGTGCCGAGGGCGGCGGTCAACATCTCCTGTGGCGTTTGCGGATTGGAGACGAGGAAGCGGGCGCGCAGCGAGGCCGCCCCTTCCTCACTCAGCGTCCGCCCGATCATGGCCGTCGCCCCGTCTGGCGTGACACGGTAGATCCGCTCATTGGTGGTCGGAATGTCCTTCCAGATCGGCAGCAGCAGCCCGGTCAGCAGGTAGAGCTTGGTCGTGGTGGTTTTTGGCAGGGACGCAGCCTCGGCCTCCCAAATCTGCGCAAATTCGGGCCTGTCGATCTCTTCCCAAGCCGAGGACTCAAACCGTGCCTCTTCGAGATAGCTCGACCCGTTTGGCCGCACCGCCTTGCGCATCAGCGTGACAATGTCCTCGTCATACATCTGCATGGGCCGCGCCGAGATGAGCGCCGCGCGACCGGAGGCGCGATTCACCATCGGCAGCTTGTCGGGATTGCGCGATATGGCCTCTTCGGCGACCAGGACATACACTGGGTCCGTCACCTCAAGTCCGATAATCCGCGTCACGGCGCCGGATTTCGGGCAGGTCCAGAGGTCTTCGGTGGAAACCTGCTCGATCTTTTCGCCACGCAGGGTTTCCACCCCGAGATCGAGCGTGCCCGCCGCGCGCGCCCGTTCGGTCTGATCAGATATTCTCGCCATGAACTCGGCAAAGAGCGCGTTCTGCATGTGGATGGGCAGCGCCAACACCCGGTTGAGGAAGCGCTGGATTGGCGGAAGCTCTTCGAGCAGCACACCGTCCTTGTCGATCAGCCGCAGCGCGGTCCAGTCGGTGAAGCTCTCATAGCTCATCGCCTCGGCGCGCCCGGCGGCGAGATCGGCGAAATATCCACGCAGCGCCGCCCGTGCGATCGGGCTTTCGAGATTGTCCTCCTCGCGGAACATACCCTGCGAGCCGGTCTCGCGCTGACCCTTGGTCAAGGCCCCCAGCTGGTCGAGGCGTTTGGCGATCGTCGAGGTGAAGCGCTTCTCGCCATGCACATCCGAGGTGCAGACCCGGAAGAAGGGCGCGCTGACCTGGGCCGAGCGATGCGTGCGTCCCAGCCCCTGGATGGCCGCATCGGCGCGCCAGCCGGGCTCCAGAAGATAGTGCCGCCGCCGTTTCTGGTTCTTTGCCGTTTGCGCCGCATGATAGGACCGGCCCGTGCCGCCTGCATCGGAGAAGATCAGGATATCCTTTTCGCCGTCCATGAAGGCTTGGGTCTCGGACGAATTGCTGCTGGCGGCGCGCTTCTCGATGAAGAGATGACTATCCTCGGCCTTCAAAGGGCGGATGGACCGACCCGTGACCTCTGCGACGGCCTCGTCGCCAAAAGCCCAGAGGATCTGATCGAGCGCCGAGGGGATCGGGGCGAGCGTCATCAACTCCATCATGGCAGCATCGCGCAGAGCGAGCGCCTCGCGCGAGACAACGAGCGCGCCAGTCTCATCCCGCAAGGGTTCCGCCACCATGTTGCCGTCAATCTCCACGAGCTTTTGCGCATGAATCGGGAAGGCCTGTTCGAGGTATCCCAGAACATAGTCGCGCGGCGTCAAGGCACCCTCGACGAGTTCATCCTCCGGGTCCATCGTCTCAAGCCGGCGTTTCAGCAGGCTCTCACCCGTCGAGACCACCTGGATGACGCAAGCCTTGCCCGCCGCCAGATCATCCTCAATCGCGCGGATGATGGTCGGCGCTTTCATGCCCATCAGGAGATGGTTGAAGAAGCGCTGCTTCGTGCTCTCGAAGCGGGACTTGGCCGAGGCACGTGCGGCGGAGGCGTTGGTCTCCCCCGAGGCGTCGTTGACACCGGTCGCGGTCAGTGCCGCCTCGAGATTGTGGTGGATCGTCCGAAACGCACCCGCATAGGCGTCGTAGACCTCGATCTGGGCCGGGGTGAGCGCGTGTTCGAGCACGTCATACTCCACGCCGTCGAAGCTGAGAGCGCGGGCCGTGTAGAGCCCGAGCGTCTTGAGATCGCGCGCGACCACCTCCATGGCGGCGACACCGCCGGCTTCCATTGCCGAGACGAAACTCTCGCGGCTTGGGAAGGGGTATTCGGGGCCCTGCCCCCAGAGACCCAGCCGCGCGGCATAGGCCAGGTTGTGAACACTGGTGGCGCCCGTGGCCGAGATGTAGAAGACCCGGGCGCGGGGTGCTGCCAGTTGCAGCCGCAAGCCTGCAAGGCCCTGCTGGGAAGGTTTGACCCCCCTGCCCTGCTCGGAGCCTGCGGCGTTCTGCATGGCATGGGCCTCGTCGAAAGCCAGCACGCCGTCAAAGTCTTCACCCATCCAGTCGAGGATCTGGCTCAGCCGCGTGGTGCCGCATTTGCCCGCGGACCGCAGCGTGGCGTAGGTGACGAAGAGGATACCGTCGCCCATGGGGATGGGCTGGTCCGGTTTCCATTTGGAGAGCGGCTGAATGTCGGCAGGCGAGCCGCCGAGATCGGTCCAGTCGCGGATCGCGTCCTCAATGAGCGTGGCGGATTTGGAGACCCAGATCGCCTTTCTGCGTCCAGCGAGCCAGTTCACCAGGATGAGCCCGGCGCATTCGCGCCCCTTGCCGCAGCCGGTGCCGTCGCCGAGGAAATACCCGAGGCGATAGGCCCGTGCCTCCGGGTCATCGTCGGCGCGCATCAGTTTGGTTTGGTCCTCGTCGATGGTGAACCGCCCCGGCAGGTCACGCCCATGGGCATCATGGGCCATGATGATGGTCTCGAGCTGAGCCTCGGAGAGATGCCCATCCTCGATCAGCCTGGCAGGCAGGCGCAATTCCGCACTGGCCGCGCCTGAGGGCACAGGTGGCGCGACAGAGGCCATGGCGATGCTTTCGACGAGTGGCGTGGGATGTTCCCGCGCGCCCGTGATTTCGATCCGCTGCGGGCGGTAGCGCGCATAGATGGCCGAGACAGGCGTGTTGTCGCGCGGGGCCTCAAAGCTTATGAAAGTGAGCGGTATGGCGGCGTTGGTCTGAGCGTTGGACGCCGCAACTCTGGCAACTGGGCGCTTGCGCGCGACAAGTACTGGACCGACCGATCGCGCATGGGGGTTTGTCGCCTCCCGGCGGGCGGGACGCGTCTCAGGCCGGCTTGCGGCCACAGCGTCGACAAAAGGAAGGGCTTCCTCCAGATCCTGAACCGCGGCGCGGATCATCTAGCCGCCCTCCTGCACTTTGTCGAAGATCATGAGCTGGGTTTCGACAGAAGTGCCGAGCTTGCGATAAACCTGCCCTGGCATCGTCAACATTAGTCGCGGCGTAAGGGGGCCGCAGGCGCGGGACCAATGCGCGGCATCGCGTTCGGGCGTGAAGCCGAGCGGCATGATCGCAACCAGCCGCCCACCGGGTGCCAGGCGCTTCGCGGCCGCGATGAGATGTTTGGCGGCGATGTGCTTGTCGCGGGATCGGTCGACCGAAGAGGCGAAGGGCGGGTTCATCACCACGACATCGGGCAGGACCGGTGTCTGCAGCAGATCGTCGATATGTTCGCCGTCATGGCCCGTCACCTCGCCGCCGAAGACCACGCGCAGGAGGCGCTGGCGCAAAGGGTCGATCTCGTTGAGCAGAAACGTGGCACCGGCCCGGGCGGCGAACGCGGCCAGGGCACCGGTGCCAGCCGAGGGTTCCAGCACGGTCTCGCCCTCGCGGATCGCAGCCGCCCGCACGGCCAAGGCGGCAAATGGCAGTGGCGTGGAAAACTGCTGCAGCCGGATCTGCTGCTCGGAGCGGCGCGTTTCCGTGAGGAGCCGTGAGGCGAGCAGCTTTGCGGTAGCGATATCACCCGCCGCGTTGTCCCCACGAAGCAGCACCTGGACGGCCGCGGCCTGCATCAGGTCGTAGGCCATCCGCCAGTCCCATGCGCCGCTGGCATCGCTGCCAAGAAACGTCTCGCGCATGATGCGCGCCAGCGCAGAGCTGCGTAGAGGCTGGTGGTCGATCTCCGCGCCGACTTGCGCCAGCGCAGAGGCGAGATGACCGTCGGAGGTTGAGAGAGCCGGGCTTGCCGGATTGGGCTTGGACATGGGATTTTCCTTTGGATCAGGGTCTGAGTTCCAAAGGACAAAAAGCCCGCTCTACACTTTGAAGGCGTGGAGCGAGCAATTTCTTAGTGGGGGGCCTGCACCCCGATCATGGCCACTGCTGCGCAGCATAAAGAACGCGCAAAATGGTCACCATCTCAGGGCTTTCAGCATAAACCACGATGTAGTTCGGCCGAACAACCATCTCCCTAGTCCCGTCCACACGGCCCGCGCGGTACATCTGAGGGTGTTTTGGAAGGCGGGACGTCTTGTGCTCAATCTCGTCTTTGAGAACTTAGGCGGCATCCGGGTTGTCGTCAGAGATATAGTCAATGATTGCCAGCAAGTCGGCTATGGCTGTGGCTTTCCATTCAGAGACCTCAGCGAAACGCACGTCTCTCTCGCAGGTGGACATCCGAGGTGGTTCTGATGCGGCTACCGCTTTGGCCGGGTCTCTGCCCGGTTATCCGGTAGGCCCGGCATGTGAGGTTTCGGGAGGATAAGCTTGGGCGCTCAGCCGTAGAGGCTTCGGAACCGCGCGCCCTTCCACAGGTTCCAGCCGACGGCGGCCAGCCCGGTCAGGATGCGCATCTTCGCGAGCCCCAGGAACCGTGTCCGGCGCAGGCCCCAGTGCCGTTTCCAGTGCCCGAAGATCGCCTCGACCCGGGCGCGGGTGACGCCGATCTCGACGTTGCGGGCCTTGTCCTGCGGGCCCAGCCGCTTGTGCTTCGCGCCGCGCCGCTGCACCCGGTCGGCCATGCCCGTCCGCGCCACCAGCGCCCGGCTGCGCGGGCTGGAATAGGCGCCGTCGGCATAAAGCGCGGCCTCGTCGCCCACCACCAGATCCTCGAGGCTGTCCACCTCGGCCCGGTTGCCGGGGCTCACCGCCACCCTCCGCACGAACCCGTCCTCGTCGGCATTGACGAAGGCCTGCCAGCCCCAGACCGCCCGCCGGCGGCCCTTCACCGTCAGCTTCACCGCCGAGCCCGCCTCCGGGTCGCGGCGGTCGTAACCACTCTGCGCCGCCTCCACCACGGTCGCGTCGATGATCGCGATCCGCCCCTCGGCGAGCACCACTCGGGCCTCCTCCAGCATCGCCACGACCTCGGCCAGAACCGCCTCCAGCCGGTCGCCCAGCCGCGCCCGGAACCGCCCCAGCGTCGAGGCCTCGGGCACCCCCTGGTCCAGCTCCAGCCGGCAGAACTTGCGGAACAGGAGATCCCGCGCCAACTGCGCGCTGAGCTTCACGTCGCTCAGGTCGTACCAGAGGCCCAGCAGGAGCGCCCGAAAGAGCGTCTGCGCCGGATAGCCCGGCCGCCCCGTCTGCCGCCGCTCCTCGCCCCGCGGCAACAGCGCCTCGATCCGGGACCAGTCGATCACCTCCTCCACGGCGTCCAGCGCCCCAAGCGCGGGATGCTCGAAAAGCTCATGGGAGGCGAAAAGGGCGGGTTGGGTGGTGAAGCTCTGTCTCATGGCCAACCATAGCAGATCACCAGCAGCAGAAGAATCCTCAATGTTTCGCTGAGGTCTCATTCAAGATTTGGCAAGGCGCTTCCCGTCAATCAATGCCTGGGCGTCTTGCATCACCTTCGTATGGGGCGTTGTGGGCCGTGGATCGTCCAGCGCTTCCTGTACCTTCGCCCGGAACCAGGCGTCATAGGCATCCGGATCAGCAGTCAATCCGGCCGGCAAGCCGCCTTCTGCGGCCACGCGGGTCAGAAGAATACGCACCGCGTCGGAGAGCGTCAGACCGACGCCCGCAAGTGCGTCCGAAGCCTGTGCTTTCAGCTGATCGTCAACACGGACATGAAGCATGGATGTTTGGGCAGGCATGGATGGTCCTCCAGTTGATGGGAATGATGTATCTCATTTGAGATACGATTTCAAGTCGGCAGTATGTGCGCGCGTGGTCCCGTGGTGTTGTCTCAGCGGGAAACTCAGCCACCCTGCCCCGCGAGATACTCCGCCAGCACCGGGCTAGCACCACCTTTCGCGGAGCTGAGCAGCTCCGAGCCGGAAAGCGTCGCTTTCGACAGGCGTACGAGCCCGCCGGTTTCCTCGATGCGGTAGCAGCGGCGTTTTTGCCGCCCCCGCCTGTAGTGGGTCGCGGTGACGATCTGGCAGGTGCTGCCATCGGTAAGCGTCACAGGTGCTGCGAGCTTGATCTTGTCGCCTTCCTCGTAGTCCGGGATCGCAGCCCAGTCCCGGCAGCGCTGGCGCCAGGCATGGGCGTAACTGTCCGGGTCTTTCAGGTCGGAGAGAAGCGCCAGAAGGCTGAGCGGCGCGCGCGACTCGTTCGGGCCAGCGCTTTCCTCCATGTCCTTGTAGCCCCAGCAGCCGTCATCGTATCGGGTGAGGAAGACAGCCCCGAAAGTGATGGAGCCATCCGGATCGGTCACATACGTCGCGTCTTCGACAGCGGTGCCGTCGAGATTGGTGACCCTTGCCGCCGCATACCAGGTGGAGCCGACCTTGCAGGCCTTGACCAGTTCGGTTTTGCGCCTTTCGCCTTCGAAGGTACAAAGCCGGGTGATCTCCGCTTTCTCATCCGCGTAGGTTTTGACGCGGCGGTCGGTGTAGAAGAGCCATCCCATCAAGCCGCCCTCCGATCATCGAGTTCCGTCAGCGCATCAAGCGGCACGCGATAGGGCTGCATGGCGTCGAAATCCTCGCAATTGCCGCAGTTCTGCACGATCGCGAAGGTGTCGCAGGCATCCTTGAGGATGACCCGGAAGGTGCCGCCGAGGCCTGAGGGCACTTCGTAGGTCCCGCCAATGAGATAGTCCGAGGCCCGACGCACGAAGACGCGGATGCTGTGGCCATCGGTGGCGAGCCGGATCGCACCCCGCCCACGGTCGATGAGCACCTGCACATCATCCAGGATGTCGGTGTAGAACTGGCCGGTCAGATCGCGAAACGCCATGCGGCGCTGCGCCATCCAGTCGGTGTCCCGAAACGGCTTCATGCCGTCGGCGAAGGCAAAGGAGGGATCGGCCTGTTCGGTGGTGACGATGCGGGTAGTCGTGCCGTCGATCCCGTTCGAGCGCAGATGCACACCATTGCCGACGATGAGGATCAGCGCGGGCCTGTCCACAGGTCCGTTCCAGTTGGGCAGGAAGGTCTTGCAGGCACGCGCGTGGGCGATTTGCGCCGCGACTGCGGAGGCGGAGAACTTGAGAATAGCCATTGGGATCTCTTTCTGTTGGGCGCAGGAGGATCGACCCGCGCGGGCGTTGCACCTCGCGCGGGTCGCGTGATGGCTCAGGCCGCTTGCGCGACCTCGCCGTCAGGTTCCGGGGTTTCCTCAGCGGACGCCGACTCATTCAATGCGACACCGGCGGTCTGCATCATCGGCGGGCACCAGGCGGCCACGGCAGCGCGCTGCGCTTCGGTGAGCGTGGCGAAGGGCTCAGCAAAGAGCTTGTCACAGAAGGCGACTATCTCCTTCTTGCTGGACGAGGCCAGCGTCACCGCCTCTTGGGCCAGGCCCAGGTCCTCGCCGAGCATCTTCAGGAGCCAGGCCTTCTTGAAGCGGTTGAACAGCGCTGCGTTCGGCGTCCAATGGGCGCGAATATCGGGCATGATCTCGATCTCGAAGTCATGCATCAGGCTGTCGCGCTGCCGGTCCCCCGCGAAGCAGGACTGCGTGGTGCTGGCCGTGGCATAGGCGACAAGTTTGGCCTTCTCGCCCGGCTGCAGCGCGCGAAACGCCGCGAACTGATCAGCGTGCGCGCGGCTGTCATCGAGCCACGAGAGGTCCAGCGCATCATGCGCCGCCGCCACCTGCTCAAGCGAGGTCTCGTCGATCTCGTCCATCTTGGCATGGTTGCGATACTCCTTGCGGGCCTCGACCTTGATGGCTTGCGTGGCGCCCACGCCGGTGCTCAGAACGTCGCTGACCAGCTTGAAGAGCGTCAGATCGAGCGTGGCCTCGGGATGCAACGCCATCGCGGCCCCAAGGGCCATCGCCCGCTCGGTCTTGAGGTCCACGGCCAGCGAGGCCGGGTAGGTGATTTCGCCGGCGTCGGGGGCCTCCTGCCCGGTCGGGCTAGCCGAGGAGCCGCGCGCGCCCTCCTCTTTGATGGTGTCTTCCGGGCGGACGAGACCAACATGGAGCGTGATCTTACCGCTCGACCACGAGGCAATCACACCGGCGCGGGCCAGATCTTCGTCGCTGTAGGCCTCCTGTAGATCGCGGGCTTCCTCTTCCAAGGCGTCCACGCGCTCGTAAAGAGCGTTGTAGTCGTCGTCTTCGAGCCCCTCATCCTCCATCTCGAGCTGCAGTTTCTCAAGCTCGGCGGTGATCTCGTCGATGCGCTTCTGGGCAGCCTCATCTGGCTCGATCGGGCCAGGATAGACGCGGCCATAGTCGGCCATCGCCGCGTAATCATAGCGCACCAAAGCATCAGCCCAAGCAAAGCCCAGCCTCATACGGGCCTCTTCGGCGGCGGCCCCAAGCTTCTCGAGCAGGATGGTCTCGACCAGCGCGGCGTCTTCCAGCACGGAATGCTCGTCCAGCAGATCGGCCGCAACCGCGCCGCCGCGGGCCTCATACTCCGCCCGCACGAAGGCCCCGATATCGTCGCTGACCTGGACGCCGCGGGACTTGAGCGCCTGGCGGACGGTGTAGGCCTGCAGGTAGCTATCTTCCTTGGTGAGCGCCTCGAAGACCTCGCGCTGCACCTCCTGGCTCGGATGGTCGGCAAAGGCTTTCATCGTGTCGAGCGTGATCGTCTTGGCCCGGGCCGCGGCGCGGATTTCAGGGTGGATCAGACCGTAGCGCAACCGGCCTTTCACAGCGGCGACGGTCGTGCCGAATGTCTTTGCGATGGTCTCGGGCGTCTGGCCGTCGACCTCCATCATACGGGCGAAAGCCTCGAACTCGTCGATTGCGTTCATCGGCGCCTGGGTGATGTTCTCGGCGAGCGACAGGGCCGTGGTGACGTCGCAATCCGCCGGCACGAGGCGGCAGTCCACCTTGGTCTTCGCGGTGAACTCCTTGGCGGCCTTGTCTGCGACCAGCTCGTTCAGCGCAGCATGGCGACGGCCACCGGCGAGCACGGCGTATTTGCCGTCAAGCTTCTGGACCAGGAGCGGCTGGAGCAGGCCCAGCACAGAGATGCTGGCCTTCAGATTGGCGATGTTCTCGGCGTCATAGGTTTCCGGCGAGTTGCTGCGCACGTTGGCGGGATGCGGGACCAGATCGCCGATGGCGACGGAAATGGGTTTGAAGCTTGTGGTCATGGGATGTCCTTCTCGGTGGGTGGAATTCGGCCCGCGTGCTCGCGCGTGACCAATCCCCGGCTTCGGGGATCACAAAGACAGAAGGCCCGCTTTGCCTTTTGAGGGGCAGCGGGCCTTCATCGTCTGAGATGTCAGGGGGGAGGAGTCCCCTGCCCTACCAGTCGCGTGCGAACATGATGGTCAGCACGCGCATGGTGGTCGCGGGATTGTCCGGAGCCTCGGCCCCATAGCGGAAATCCGAATCCGCTTCATACAGATCGATTTTCCAGAACACCGTCTCACCCCGGATCTCGACCGCCCCGAAATCGTGCCATCCCTCTGGGTCATTCTCGAGCTCAAAGGTGGCAAACTCACCGGTGGCTTTCACCGCCTCGGCCATAAAGCCGTCACCGGCCTCCATGATCGAGCGGGTGACATGCATCCGGCCCTGGATGGGCTGCGCGGGCGGCACTCCAAGGCACGCGAGCTTGCGGAACGCGTCGTTCTGCGCGGCGATCACACTCGGATCCGGGCAGTCTGTCTGGGGCTGTGCAGTGATGGTCATAGGGCTCTCCTTTGAGAAGTTGAAGCACCCTTCCCAAAGCCTGCTTTTTCTTTTCCGCTTGGCGGACGGAGCCAGACAGAACCAACACGTCCCGCACTACTTCAGAAGTCCGCTGTGTGGACTAAGCAGACTCTGGACCATCAAGTACCGAAGGCTTTGGTCACATTTGTCTATGAGCGAGGGAACAGACCGAAAAGAAGCAAGCCGCTCAATTGTATCGCCGCGAACACCAGAAGCACCTTCCGGTTAAAGCTGTAGCTTTCGTGAGTTGGGTCACGCAGTTCCAAGTGGTTAAACGGTTGCACGAAAAAATGCCTGTAGAAAGTGAAGACCATGAAGCTGAAAAATGCTATCAGCCAGACGCCTTCTGCGAGCACCCTAGCGTATTGATACAGCATTCTTCATATCTCCTATTGTCGAGTGATACTCTACATGTCCGACACCGTCGTACAACGGCTCCCTCCCGACGTTCGGTACAAAGCGCATGAAGATCGGCAGCGCGGGACAAAGTCGCATGTAGCAGATCAGATTCAGCCCGACAGCAAAAGCATGGAGTTAGTGGTCGCGCTTGCGGGAAAGTCGATGAATGACATCTATCACACTAAGGCATCCAAGGAAAAATCCGACAGCAATCACTCCGGTTGGGTAAGCGATTTTATCCACTCCTGATAAAGCTACCAAGAGACCTCCGCAGAAGAAGAAGATAACCTGCGTCCACTGATAGCACGCCATCCATTTCTCTTTCTTGGAGGTGGACGGATATGCGAACTGTCGGTTCACTTGACTGTTAAAGATCAGTTTTTCCTTGTTCCGGCCCATATGTGCCAAGGTCAAAAATGATCCCACCAAAAATGCAGCAACCGCTGCCAGTTGAAGCCCCAAAATGGATGAGCTGAAAAGAACAACAGTCAGTGCGATAGAAAGCAGACAGAGTTGAACCGCAATTATGGTCCCAAACCTTCCGCGAAGTGACACGATGAACATGATGCTTTCAACTCCAAGATAATCGGTTTTTAGGAAGTGAAACTGACATGATTAAGGCAATCTCGCGAGGCAAGACCGTCTCCCACCCAACAATACTCCGGTAGGGATGGGCTCCAAGCCGCCATGCGGCGGTGCAGCGATTTATTTGTCAGGCGGCCTCGGCGCTCTCCCCTGCCCTGCCCTTCTCAGATCTGGAAATCAGATAGTCGCAGGCGCGCTGTGCATCAGCCGCGTGCTTGAAGATCGCTGTTTTGTCAGAGCTCAGGACGCGCAGCCAGTTGTAGAGGTAGGCGGCATTCATCTCGAGCGTATGGGCCGTGAAGCCGAGCGTCTGACCCAGGAAAACCGAGGTCAATTCCGCGACGATCTCCTCGCGCGCATAGGACGTGTTGCCAAACTTCGAGAACCCGAAATCACGGTTCAGTCGATGGGGGGCTTTCGTGGCATGGGCCAGCTCATGCGCCCAGACCCCGTAGAAATTGCGCGGGTCATGGAACCGCGTGATGGACGGCATGTAGACCTTGTCCACGGGTGGCAGATAATAGGCTTCCGTTCCCGTGAAGACGGTCGTGATGTCGATGGCGTCAAAAAACGCCTGCATATGCGGGATGGGCTCGGACGGCGGATGCTCGGGTGCTGGCTCCGGATCGGGTAAGAAGCTGTCGGGCAGGCCCTCGATCTGGCAGGCATTGAACACGCGATAGGATTTCTGGAAGCGGAAGATCCGGGCCTCCTCGGAACGATCATCGTTCTCCCTGTGCTGATCCTCATCGCCGGCGTCTTTCCGGCTTTGACCATAGTAGACCACGACGGAGGATTTCTCTCCCTTGCGCACCTTTGCGTCCAACGCATTGGCCTGCGGCAGCGTCATCCAGAAGGGCGAGCTGTGGCCGGCCATCACGGTCCGCATGGTCAGCAGGAAGTTGTTGACCCCCTGGTAGGGCTCACCGCCCACGCGCAGGGGGCGAGAGCTGCCACCTGCGGTCCAGGGCTTGCGCCATGGCAGGACGCCGCGCTCGATGATGCGAATGATTTCGTTCGTGATGACCTCGGAGGCATCGAGTTTGGGCGTGCGGGATCGGGCCATGGCTGGCCTCCTTTCGTGTGTTGGTGAAAAGATTGGGGACCAGGTTGACTGACGGGGCCGCGGATCGTTGGCGACCTTCGCGCCAAGCTTTTCGACCATGTCGATGTAGGTGGTCAGCGAGACGGGCCGGCCGGCACCTGAAAGGTCAGGGTCGACAGATCCGCCCCGAGCCACCAGCGGCAGGTTAGCGAAGGCGATGACATCGGTGACGGGTCGAATATCGATAAACGGGGTCCCTCGTGCGACCGCAAGTGCGGCCAAGGGAAAGCGCTCGATCGGCGCGAAACTCGATACGGTGTTCCAACCGAGATGGAGGAACGTCCCATCCTCCCCGCAAATCACGTGCGCGTTTGGCAGAGTCGCAGCCTGCCTGAGATAGCCGAGATCGCGGAGAACGGCTTTCCGCTCGAGCCGCCGTGCCAGCTCCGTCTCGCCGGTTCGGCGCAGTTCTCTATGCCGCCACCAGGAAGCAGCGGTCGCGGGCAACACGCGCAAGACACCTGTTTGCATGGGAATGCCCTTCATCAGGAACGGCAGACCGGAACCCGGCCCGGACCCATCTGAGGGACCCCAAAGGCCCTCATCCGTCAGTCACAAAACCCGAAGGACACTTTCACTTTTCGTGGACCAAACCCATGAAACACCCAACCGCCACCGAACAGTACTAGTACGACGGGATCAGAACTTCCAAAGGGCCCATCGGCTAGACCTGTGGCGGCTCCTTCTTCACGAGATAGCCCAAACCGCTCAATCGGCCCGCAACTGCCAACTTCTTCATAAAGCGTGCTGATGCTTTGGCTTCCCGCCGATGTAGCGGATCGGCACCCTGGAAAGGGAAACCATGTCGATGATGGCTGTTATGGGCATAATTTCTCATCGCGAACACTAAAACACAATAACCCATTGTTATTAAAACGCTTTCATCCACCGGATGGATCAGATCATTCCGCAGCCAACATCAAAGTACTCTTTTGAAGAGTTCGGGTGTCATGAAATCAAGAGATTAAGTTGCACCCGCTGTTCTGCGATGTCCTCGCGGCCCACTACGACCAAATCAGTGGAACGCGGGACCGCTGGCAACCAGCTGCTGCGCTTGAGGAACCGATTGCCTCGCTGGTCATGTCGCCATTATCGAAGTGACCGAGAAGTTACCGGCTCCCCGCGCACGGGAATTCGAGGATCGAGCCCTTGGTCAAACGGTTTTGCCAACCATCGATCGTCTGCTCCTTGTGCGCTACCGCCCGTAGCCGCGATATCATGCAACAGACATCCACAACCTACCTCTCAGGCATTAGCACCGATGAAGGCCAAGGGAATATCCGAGGCCAGGACCCAAATCGCCGTTAGCAGGCGCCGGATAGCGTAGAGCCAATTGTTGAGGGTATTCATCATCAGATCTCAGACATCGAAAAGGGCAGGGGCCGCGGAGGCGCGCAACTGCTAGGAAGGCTACAGCGCAACGCTCTGTATGTTCTTCACTAGCCGCCTTTGCGCTACTAGCAGCGATGGTCACCAGCTGAGGTTTTACCATGATGATCGGGATGCCCTCGTCATCAGATCTTCGCCGCGACGAAGGCGAAAGCCACTTTCACGATCTCAAAAACCGCCACACCTCAACCCCCTAACTTTTCTCTCTCGAACACCGTTTGTGTGCCGAGAGCCTACTTAACAGCTGTTAAGTTATGCCATGCCAGCCGCACGAGATCGGAGTTTAACAGCTGTTAAGCCGCGTTCCGCCGGCCAATCAATGCCATGACCATTGGGCCACAGGAAAACTCGCCTGCCGCAGCTTTGGCAGTCAGAGCTCGCAAGTATCCACCAGGCGATCTTATGTCGGCGAAGCGTTCCAGCATGGCAGCAACGACGATCGACGCTTGCTCCGGACCCATGAACCGCTGTGCTTCTTCCCATGCAGACGCACTGATGCCCATGGCTGGCCGCACATGGCACGCCGCATCGAAGAGCTGGTGCCAATGCCGGATCTCACCTTGGTAGAAGGTCTTGAGCGAGGGACATGCCGCGATCACTAGGTGCAGCGGGATCTTTGGCAGGTGTCTTGTGTCCTGTTCATCAACGTCAGCCACCGGCTCATTCGTATCCACATCTGGCACACCCGCTGCCGCCCCGCTTTTTTCTAAAGCAGGTTCAAGATCTATAGATTCTTTATTTGAATTATGATGGTGACGCTCAAATTGGGCATCATTGGTGTTCATTTCTTCTGTTTCAGGGCCATCAATGATGTTGCGTGCCTGGTCAAGGAGAGCTTCAAGGTCGGCTCGATAAGCCGCGAGGTCCTCAACTGAAAGCTTGCGGCGAAGCGCGCGGGCTGTGAGGGCAGCCCTGTCGCGAAGCTGATCCCAGAAGCCTAGGCCTGGCTGCATCTCGTCTCCGAACTCGGCGAGTGCCGCGAGATCGCGGCGCATGAGGCTTACGACCTCTCTCAGGCGCCTGACGCGCTCCTCAGCCTCACGTACGGCCTCTGCGGCCCGTGCTATCTCCTCGGACTGACAGTAGAGCGGGGAAAGATCGAAGCCAAAGGCAACGCGGTCTTCGCCGTGCTTACGGACGTAGCGCTTCCCATTGGGGCTATCGCGCCGCTGGAGCAAGCCAGCCTCGACAAGACGCGCGAGGTGACGACGCATCGTGGAGCAGGGCATACCATTCAGGCGCTCACAGATCGCCTTGTTCGAGGGGAAGACGACCATCTCGGCGTTCCCGCCAAGCGCATCGTCCGGAAAGAAGCTGAGGAGCCCCTGCAAAACCGTCAGATCACGTTCCGAGACCCCAAAGGCCGCTTGCGCCTTGGAGAGCTCGCGCAGGAGTTCCCACTTGTTAACAGGTCTGGCTGGAACAGATGCCTCGGGTCGCTCAATGACGCGCAAATGGGCGTGCGAAATCGGCCGCATAAACGGCGAGATTGGTGTGTACTCCATGAAAATGTCCACGAAGACAAAAAATTCTAGGGCCCGCGAATCGCTTTGCGCTTGCAGGGTAGGGGCCAGAACGCTACATTCAGAAGTGCGAAAACTGAGATTTTGTAGCGGGCTGATCCCGGTGCGAAACCTTACAAAGGTCTCGTGAAGCTAGCTTCTCGGGGCCTTTTTCTTTTTGCCTGTATCGTGCCTCCTTCTTGTTGGTTGCTCTTCCTCAGTCTCCTGAACGCTTCCAGCGCTCATGAAGCTCGGTAATCAGCTTTGGGGCGTTGCCCTCCAACCAGCTGATAAAATCAGGTTCATCCGTAGTTAGATCAAGTTTGAGCTGCTTGCCTTGGCGACCGGTCTTGACCGTCGCAGCTCCAACACCGGGGATCGCCAAAGCAGGCACACCCTTTCTAGACGGGCTTGCTTTCTTCTCTGCGCTCTTCGCAGCTGCCAGAACTGCGAGAAACGCACGCTCAGAAACCTCATCGACCGAGCCGGAACTTCCGGACTTGGCTGCATGAGCTATGGCTAGCAGTTTGTCCCGATCACCGTCGTAGGCACCCAAAGCCTTTTTGAGCTCTTCCCATCTCGGGCGACCAATCCCAGGAGCTGCACCAATTGCCTGGATGAGATCCTCGCCGACCGTCCGAACGACACTCAAGAGCTGTGAAACCCCAGCTTCGTGGAGGTTAAGGACTTCGGCGACACCACGATTGGTGCGCTCAGCCCCTTCCAAATGGTCGCCGTCTAGAAGCGCCGTCGCTACAAGCGCACGTTCAATAAAGCTCAGATCACGACGCTCTTGGTTCTCGAGAAGCTGATCTCGAAGCGCTTGATCACCTTCAACCTCTGTGACGATGGCTCGAACTTTGATACCGAGTTCGCGACATGCTTCCAAGCGTCTGCGGCCATAGATCAGGTTGTAGCGATCGCCTTCCAGTGGGCGGACCAAGACAGGCACACGCTGACCGTTCTTGGAAATAGAGTTCTTCAGGCCCTCAACTTCAATCTGAAGCCTGTCATCCAACCGTCCTTCGGTAACAATCTGCGCCGGATCGATCTCAAAAACACCGCCACGCAGTCGGCGCCCTTCCAGAGCGTCAGGAGCGTTGCGAAGGGTCTGCAGCGGCAGGCCAAGTTTAGGCTTTCTTGCCATTCCGCCCCCATGTGTTCTGGATGATTTCAGCGATCTCATCGTTCACTGCGTTCATAGATTCGATCGCACGATCAAACGTTTGACGCGTGAAGTCCTTCTTGTCAGCTTCGTAGAGCGTTTGCTTGGTCAAGCCGGCATCAGAAATTGCGGTCGACTCAACCATGTGATTGGTCAGGACCGACCTCCCAAAGAGCCCGCGAATGAAGGCGATGACTTCGGTCTGTGGCGCGTCGCCGACTTTGTATCGCGTTGGCAAGAAGCGAAGCCAATCGAAGCGCAGATTTGCGCCTGCATCCCTGATTACTCCAAGGAGATCCGCAGTCATTCGCAGGAATTGGGACATCGACATAAGGTCAAGCATCTGCGGGTGAACCGTCACGAGCACACCCGAGGACGCGGAAAGTGCTGACATTGTCAAGAAACCAAGTTGCGGCGGACAGTCGATCACAACAACGTCGTAGTTCGCTTCAACACTATCGAGTGCGTCATGAACTCTCGCGAAGAACGCCTTCGCTCCGCCTCGCTGGATCGCAGCAGGCGTCTCGTGCTCGAACTCCATGAGTTCAAGGTTGCCCGGGATAAGATCAAGGCCGCGGATGTAGGTCTTGCGGATCACTTCGGCGATCGGAACGGGATCGTCATAGCGAACGGCATCATAGAGGGTTCCGCCCTCCATGAGGTCCAGTTCTGGCTGGATTCCGTGAAGAGCCGAAAGAGATGCTTGGGGGTCGAGATCGATCGCAAGAACCCTGTACCCCTTGAGCGCCAAGCGCTGAGCGAGGTGAGCAGACGTCGTCGTTTTGCCGGACCCGCCCTTGAAGTTCACCACTGAAATGACTTGAAGCTCGTCACCGTCCTGACGTCCAGGCACGTAAGTTCCAGACTTTTTTGCGTTTCCTTCAAGCGTCTGTCGGATTTCCCAGATATCGTCGAGCGTATAGCGGCGATGACTTCCAGCCGTCGTCTCGACGTCAACGATCTTTCCTTCTCGATGAAGCTTCCGAAGATAGGTATGGTCGACGCCAAGGAGCTCAGCAGCTTCGCCGCTGGTCAAAGTGCGCATCACCTTCTTTGCATCTGGTGGGAAGTGTGCAGCGCGCTGAGCATGCAGGTTCGACGCGAGAAGTTCCGCGTAGTGCCCGATGGCGATATCTAGATCCTGTTCTGCTTCGCTCATGTCTGCCCCGATCCGTGGGCGCGTTTTTTATGTGACCGCGCGTTATTTTTCGAGACTATTGCCCGAGCAGCCAGATTCGTGCAAGCACTTTCTAGATTTAGTGGCAATCTGTTAGGCAAACACAAGTGTCGTGTTCAGAGGAGCCCCAACTTTTCCGCACGCTCAAGCAGCATTTTGACCGAAGACGGCTGCCAGCTAGTGCGCCCTCGAGGGGTGCGCTCACGCATCGATTCCAGCCGGTCGCAGATCGCCTGAAGTGTTATTTCGGGGTCCGAGCCTTTGATGGCAGCCACGATAGCCGGCAGGCGGTCATCGGTTTCGCGGCGTCCGGCGCGGCCAAGCACTGCATCTGGTAGAAACCCGTCGCGGACATAGGCTTTCACAGCACGGAGTAGGCGGCTTTGGGTCCAGTGCCGGTCGTGGGGCAGGGGGCCATTAATGATTCGCAAAACATCTTCCCAGGCCATATCCGGCCGCAGGCGTCGCACGTGGGGCACCCAATCCTGCGCGGTTTCGTTCAGGCGCTCCATGTAGCCGTCCTGTCGTGCCAGCCGCACCTTGCACAGCGCGGCGGGGTCTTTGGTGCGAAGCCCAGGATTGCCACCAATGCGCCCTTTGGCGCGCGCAGAGACAAGCCCGGCCTTCGTGCGCTCACGTATCAGCGCGCGTTCGAACTCCGCCGCGGCGCCCAGAACCTGCAATGTGAATTTTCCTTGAGGGGAGGCGGTGTCGATGGGGTCCTGCAGCGAGCGGAAGAAAGCTCCCTTGGCCTCCAGACGCTCGATCACCTCCAGTAAGTGCGACAGAGACCGCGCAAGCCGGTCGATCCGCACGACGACCAGCGTATCGCCGCTCTGGACGCGTCCGAGCACCCGCGTGAGCACAGGACGCACGCGATTGCCGCCTGAGGTGTGCTCTTCAAAGATCTCGGCACAGCCCGCCGATTGCAGCGCCTCGGACTGGGGCAGGGGGGTCTGATCCTCTGTGGAAACGCGGGCATAGCCTATCAGGGACATGAAAACGGGCCGTTTGCAGTTTCATATACCGTCAATAAACGACCGTTTGTAAACGGATACAAGGGCGATCTCTGTGCCCCTGCTCAACGGAAAGCCCTTGGTTTCCATAGGCTGAGCGCGATCAGAGAGCCCTCGCCGACCATCGCCCGCGCGTGCTATATAAGAAGCGCGGGTGCACTCTGACAAAACCCTTGGGTAAAATGCAAAAACCCAGTATTTTGCACATATGAAGCCTCAAGCGCCTGCCTTTCATGATGAATCGGACGTTCTCTTTCTCGATGCTGAGGAGGTGGAACAGTCGTCCGAGGACGATCTTTGGTTCCTGCCCGGTCCCATGGAAGAGGAGCCGGATTATCTGCCGCCCGGACCGCGGGCCGAACCGCGTGAAGCCGAGGTCCTCGACGATTGGCGGAAAGCAGAGGCGGGTCATGCCGCGCGTCTTGCCCGTGTGGCCGGTCGCGTCGGCGCGCTGGACGACCGCCTGAAGCGCAGCCCGGAAGGATGGCGGCACAGGCTTGCCCTGATCGAGGCTGCCGACCTCAGCTGGTTCGCGGGTGACCGCATTGGCCCGGATCGCATTGCTATTTGGATATCCATGCGCCTGTCAGGCGTTCAAGAGGACCCCGCAGGACTGGCGCGTGTCGGTTGGGCGGTACGTCGTCTGACAGGGGGACCAGGCCCCGAGGTGGACCTTTCTGCCTTCCTCGATCGTCGCGATCCCGAGAACATGGTCGATGACGCCGAGCCTTTTGCGGATCGCGCGGGCGGTTGGCTGAACCTGATGGCGCAAGCCGCCGAGCTGCACCCGATAACCCGTGCCTGCGCGGGTTATCACCTCTGGAGCCTTGCGGGCCTTGGGCAGCAGGGCGATCGAATGGAAGCGGCAGTCACGGCCGCGCGGATCGCGGCCAGCGAGGGCAAGGGAGCAGTCTTTGCACCTCTGGCCATGGGTGGGGCAGGGGGGCTGCGCGCTGGCGGCCCACCCGCTGACCGTTTGGCGTGTTGGCTTGAGGGGATGGAGACGGCATGTCTGACAGCAATGCGGCACCTAGACGATATTGAAGCATGGTCAGCGCGGGCGGAAGCCGAAATGACACCGCTTTCGGGCAAGACCCCGCGCGCCTTGCGCGCTGTGCTTACCGAATGGCCCCTTGTCTCTGCCCCGATGGGCGAGGTCCTGACCAACGCTAGCCGTGCCGCCGTTCAACGCAATCTCGCCTGGATGGAAGCGCGAGGCTTGATCCGCGAGGTGACCGGCCAGGGGCGATTCAAGATATGGGTAGCGGCACGATCTTGAATCTTCCAGTTCGATGCATGGGAGCTTCAAGAGTTCGGGAAGTTCGTGTCATAGTTTTCAGTTTCCAGAAATCGCGTCGAGCACCGGACAGTTGGGGACTTCGGCGCCAGAACACCTGGATGCCGTTGCAGCGAGGACGGATTCGATCCGCCGGAGGTCTGCAATCTTCGCACGCACATCAGCAAGGTGGCGCTCTGTTCTCTCCTTGACGTCGGCGCAAGTCGGGGCGGCTCCGTCCTCCAGCCCCAAAAGCCCGCGAATGTTTTCCATGGAGAACCCGAGTTCCCGGGCACGCAGGATGAAGCGCAGGCGTGTGGCGTGTGCGGTGGCATAGATCCGGTAGCCGGCATTGGTCCGGGGTGGGTCAGGCAGCAGGCCCGTTTTCTCGTAATAGCGGATTGTTTCGATGTTGCATCCGGTCGCCCGGGCCAGGTCGCCGCGTGTTAAGCCGCTCTCGCGTTCGTGATCGGTCATGGGCAGGTTTCCTCTTGAGCCTGTAGTTACTACAGACCCTACACCCATCATCAACCACAGACGAGAGGTGCGCGACATGACACTGACAGACGACAGAACAGACACTTCAGCGGCGGATCGCCCCGCCCGAAAGGGTTGGCTTGCGGCGGGCGGGGTTGTGGGCGCCTTTTTCGCCTCGGCCTGCTGCATCGGGCCGCTGGTGCTTCTGACTCTCGGCATCTCGGGCGCCTGGATCGGCAACCTCACGGCACTGGAGCCTTACAAGCCGATCTTTGCCGTAATCGCGCTCGGCTTCATCGGGGCCGGGTTCCGGCAGGTGTATTTGCGCAAGCCGACCGTCTGCGAGCCTGGTTCCTACTGTGCGCGCCCATCCTCGGCGCGGATCACCAAGACCGCGCTCTGGGCTTCCCTGATACTCGTCGTCGCTGCACTCACCATCGACTGGTGGGCCCCGCTTCTCTACTGATCCCGAAAGGACACCCTCATGAAGACGATCCTTGCCCTTGTTCTGTTCGGCCTGACCGCCACAGCACCCATCACGGCCATTCCTGCCGTCGCGCAAACCGTCGCCGCCGAGCAGACCGTCACCTTCGCGGTGGACAACATGACCTGCGCGCTCTGCCCGGTGACGGTGAAGCGCGCGATGGAAGGCGTCGATGGCGTGCGCGCCGTCGAGATCGACTTCGAGGCGCGCACCGCTACTGTCGTCTTCGACACCGCCGCGACCAGCGCCGAGGCGATCGCGACCGCGTCGGCCAATGCAGGCTACCCGGCGCGCGTCTCAGGTTGACGGGATGAGCGAGCAGACCGACCGCAAGATGATCGCGACAGGGATCGTCGGCACCGTCATCGCGGCGCTCTGCTGCTTCACGCCGATCCTGGTCGTTCTTCTCGGCGCCGTGGGCCTGTCGGCTTGACTTGGCTTGGCTGGATAGACTACGTGCTGCTGCCCGCGCTGGCGTTTTTTATCGGCCTGACCATCTATGCCGTCTGGCGGCGGCAGCGGCGCAGGGCATCTCAAGAAAATGGATGAGTTCATGAAATACGAAACCAAGGCACCCACGGGCGATTTCGACCTTGCCGTGATCGGCGCCGGATCGGCTGGCTTCTCCGCCGCGATCACCGCCGCCGAGGGCGGCAAGCGGGTCGCGCTCATCGGGCATGGCACCATCGGCGGGACCTGCGTGAACGTGGGCTGCGTGCCCTCCAAGACGATGATCCGCGCTGCGGAAGCCCTCCACAGTGCGCAGTCGGCGCATCGTTTCCCGGGCCTCAGCGGAGAGGCGCAGGTTGCCGACTGGTCGGCGCTGGTTGTGGCCAAGGACGATCTGGTCGCGACGCTGCGCCAGAAGAAGTACGCCGACCTGCTGCCGGGCTACGATGGAGTGACTTATATCGACGAGGGTCCGGCGCAGCTCGTCCCCGGCGGTGTCGAAGTCGGCAGGCGCAAGATCACGGCTCCCAAGGTGATCGTCGCCACAGGCGGCAGACCCGCCGTGCCCGATATCCTTGGCATCCTCGAAGCACCGACGCTCGACAGCACGTCGCTGCTGGCGCTGGACCATTTGCCCGACAGCCTGATCTTCCTCGGCGGCGGCTATATCGGCGTGGAGCTGGCGCAGATGATGGCGCGGATGGGCACCCACGTCACCATCGTCTGCCGCTCGCGCCTGTTGCCGCACACCGAGCCGGAGGTGTCCGAGGCGCTCACGGCGACCTTGCGCGCCGAAGGCTTGCGCGTCCTAGATGGCGCGACCTACCACGCCGCGCGGCGTGATGTTGACCGCGCGGTTTTGTCCGTGACGGTGGACGGTACCGACCGCGATCTGACGGCCCACCGCCTCGTCCTGACCACGGGCCGTGCGCCCAACACCAAGAGGCTGGGCCTCGCGGAGATGGGTGTCGAGACCGACGCACGCGGTGCGATCCGGGTGGGCGACGACATGCAGACCACGAAGCCCGGCATCTTCGCGGCCGGCGATGTGACCGACCGCGATCAGTTCGTCTACATGGCCGCCTATGGCGCCAAGCTCGCGTCCCGCAACGCCGTTCTGGGCGGGACGGAGCGCTACGACAACGCATCGATGCCTTGGGTGGTGTTCACCGATCCGCAAGTGGCCGGAGTCGGGCTGACCGAAGCGCAGGCGCGTGCGGCGGGTCATGACGTCAAGACCAGCGTGCTTACCCTCGACAACGTGCCTCGCGCGCTAGCGGCCCGCGATACCCGGGGCCTGATCAAGCTGGTCGCGGATGCGCAGACCGACCGCCTGCTGGGCGGCGTCATCATGGCGCCGGAGGGAGCCGACAGTGTCCAGACGCTCGCCATGGCGTTGAAGTTCGGCATGACGACAAAGGCGCTCGGCGAAACGATCTTTCCCTATCTTACCACGGTCGAGGCGCTGAAGCTCGCCGCGCAGACCTTCGACAAGGATGTCGCCAAACTGTCCTGCTGCGCTGGATGAAACGAGCAGATTTATCCAGCTTGGACCCTCAAGCGTGTCTAAGACGAGCAAGGCAGGCGAAATGACCCCACTTTCGGGCAAGACCCCGCGCGCCTTGCGCGCTGTGCTTACCGAATGGCCCCTTGTCTCTGCCCCGATGGGCGAGGTCCTGACCAACGCTAGCCGTGCCGCCGTTCAACGCAATCTCGCCTGGACGGAAGCGCGAGGCCTGATCCGGGAGGTGACGGGGCAGGGGCGGTATCGATTGTGGCGCATGTGAGCAACCAAATGGGCACCACCAGGAGCGTTTTTGCACAAGTAGAGACAAATGGCAGCAAAGGTTCGCTGAGCACTATTGCACGGGTTACGGCAAATGTCGCGTAGCCCTTAATTGGGCTCTGCCTCAATCTGTGTGGCGGAACGGTAGCATTCTCGCCCGCAACAATTCTGGACCGGCTCGACCGTACATGG
>NZ_JASHIN010000027.1:0-59791 GCF_030733705.1 Roseovarius sp. MMSF_3298 | reverse complement strand
CGGAAGATAGCGGCTGTGGCGGGGCGGGGGAAGACGGGTTGCTTATCGGGCGGGACGGCCTCTCGCGCTGTGGGGCGCGGACTGTGGGATGGTGGGGTGGAACCCCACCCTACGCTTGCCCCGAGCGCCGGGCTTTCCTATAAGCGCGCAGGCAGTTGACGTCGGAGCGCTGGCATGACTTTTCAACACGCGCATCTTCTGGGGATCGAGCCCCTGGCGCAGTCGGATATCTCTACCCTGCTTGATTTGTCGGACCAGTACGTGGACCTCAATCGTCGCGACCAGAAGCATGCCGATGCGCTGGCGGGGCTGACGCAGATCAACATGTTTTTCGAGAACTCGACCCGGACGCAGGCCAGTTTCGAGCTGGCGGGCAAGCGGCTGGGGGCGGATGTGATGAACATGGCGATGCAGGCATCGTCGATCAAGAAAGGCGAGACGCTGATCGACACGGCGATGACGCTGAACGCCATGCATCCCGACCTACTGGTGGTGCGGCATCCGCAATCGGGGGCGGTGGATCTGCTGGCGCAGAAAGTGAATTGCGCCGTTCTGAATGCGGGTGACGGGCGGCACGAGCATCCCACCCAGGCGCTCTTGGACGCGCTGACAATCCGGCGGGCGAAAGGCCGGCTGCACCGGTTGAGCATCGCGATCTGCGGGGATATCGCGCACAGCCGTGTGGCGCGGTCGAATATCATCCTTCTGGGCAAGATGGAGAACCGGGTGCGACTGGTGGGGCCGCCCACGCTGATGCCGGCGGGAATTGCCGAATTCGGTGTAGAGGTGTTCGAGGACATGCGCGAAGGGCTGAAGGATGTGGACGTGGTGATGATGCTGCGCCTGCAACGGGAGCGGATGGATGGCGGCTTCATCCCCAGCGAGCGGGAATATTACCACCGCTATGGCCTGGACGCCGAAAAGCTGCGCCATGCCAAGGCGGATGCCATTGTCATGCATCCCGGCCCGATGAACCGGGGCGTGGAGATCGACGGAGAGATCGCCGATGACATCAACCGCAGCGTGATCCAGGAACAGGTCGAGATGGGCGTGGCCGTGCGCATGGCGGCCATGGACCTGCTGGCACGAAACCTGCGGGCAAGGCCCAAGGAGGTGATGGCATGAGCGACCGGATCGAAATACGCGAAAGCGAGAGCGGCGTGGTGCGCGTTTTTGACGTGGACCTGGACCGCGCGGAGGCCGAGACCTTCAACCGGCGCAACGGCAGTTGGCCGTTGCAGGATGCGCTTGGGGCCGAAACGCTGGACCCCCATCATGTCGACCTGATCCAGGTAGAGGACCTGACTGGCTTTGGCCTGCACCAGTACCTGGAAGAGAGGATGGGCGTTTCCTGGGACGATCTGGAAGACGAGCACGTGGTTGTCGAAGGTCTGAAGGGTACGGTGCTGATTGTTGGCTCGCGGGCCTTTGGCGGGCAGGCGCAGGTTTTGACCCCGCGGGCGCCGCTGACGCTGGTGGCGACGTTGAACGAAGAGAAGGCGCCGGTGCAGTTCGAACCGCTGCCGAGCGCCGGGGCGCAGGTGGCACCCGCACCGGAGGAGGCCGCCGAGGCCGAGCCGAAGAAGAAATCGGACGCGGCGATATCGGGCCGGGTGGCGATGATCGCGCTGCTTGTCCTGTTCGTGCTGACGGCTGTCGTGGTGTGGGTGGCTTCGTGAGCGACCCGCGTTCCGTCATGGTGCCGCAGGCGGAACTTGAAGCCGGAGAGCGGGTTTTGGAAATTTTTCATGCGGATCGCACGGCTTATTGGCGTGACCATGCCTGGATGGCCGCGGGCGCGATGGCGCTGGGCATGGGCGTGCTTTGGGCCATCGGCAATCCGCATGTCTGGACTGGTGCCGTGGGCGGGTTGGCCGCGATCGCTGTACGCGCCGGGTATTTGGCGTCGGACGAGATGAAGGCGCGGTGGGATCTGACCGACCGGCGCGTGCTAGGCCCCTTGGGCAAGCAGGCGTGGCTGCGGGACATCGCGCAGATACGCGCTCTGGGCTCGGCCGTGCAGATCGTCACGGCGGGGGGAGACAAGCACCTGATGAAATACCAGGCCGACCGGGACGCCGTGAAAACCCGGATCGAGGCGGCGGTAGCGGAGACGCGCCCATGACCGCCTTGCAGGACGAGTGGGCGGGCATTCTCGATCCCGGCGAACAGGTGCTGTGGCAGGGACGGCCCGATCCGGCCATCACATTCCGGACGGCGCATGCCGCGGCGCTGGTCTTTGGGTTGTTCTTCGCGGGGTTTGCGCTGTTCTGGATGGTGATGGCGGCGCAGGCGGGTGGTATGTTCTGGATGTTCGGACTGATCCATTTCTCGGTCGGGCTGGGGATCGCCTTTGGCGGGATCTTCTGGGAGCCTTGGAAACGGCGGCACACGTGGTACACGCTGACCGACAGGAGGGCCTTCATCGCGCGGGACCTGCCGTTCCGGGGCCGGACGCTAAAAAGCTATCCCATTACGGACCGGACACGGCTTGAGTTCCAGGATGGTGCGCCGGGGTCGATCATGTTCGACCACGAGATGCGACGGCGCAAGAACGGGCATTACCGCGTGGACATCGGTTTCGAGCGGATCGCTAAGGCCGAGGAGGTGCTGCGTCTGATGCGGCAGGTTCAGGAAAGGCAGAGTGCATGACGAAGGTGCTGTTCGAGAACGCGCGGCTGGTCGATCCCGAGGCGGGAGAGGTGATCGAGGGCTGGCTGCTGGTCGAGGATGGCCGCATCAACGCTCGGGGATGCGAGGCGGCCGCGCAAGGGGCGGATGAGCGGGTCGATTGCGGTGGCAAATTCCTGGCGCCGGGCATGGTGGACTTGGGCGTAAAGGTCTGCGAGCCGGGCGAGCGGCACAAGGAAAGTTACCGCAGCGCCGGGGCCGCGGCGGCGGCGGGAGGCGTGACAACGATGATCACCCGGCCCGACACGCTGACCGCGATCGACAGCCCGGAAACGCTGGAATTCGTTGCCCGCCGCGCCAATGAGGCTGCGCCGGTAAACGTGCTGCCCATGGCGGCACTGACCAAAGGGCGCGAGGGGCGCGAGATGACCGAGATCGGGTTTCTGATGGATGCCGGTGCGGTGGCCTTTACCGATTGCGATCACGTGGTGACTGACAACAAGGTGCTGAGCCGGGCGCTGACCTATGCGCGCAGCCTGGGCGCCTTGGTGATCGGGCATGTGCAGGATCCGGGGCTGAGCGCCGGGGCGGCGGCGACGAGCGGCAAGTTCGCCTCGCTGCGCGGCTTGCCGGGGGTGGGCACCGTGGCCGAGCGCCTGGGGCTGGAGCGTGACCTTGCACTAGTCGAGGCGACGGGCGCGCGGTATCATATCGACCAGGTGACGACGGCGGCCAGCCTGCCGGCGCTGGACCGTGCCAAGAGGGCGGGTCTGGACGTGACGGCGGGCACGTCGATCCATCACCTGACTCTGAACGAGCTGGACGTGGCGGACTATCGCACCTTTTTCAAGGTCAAGCCGCCGCTGCGGTCCGAAGATGACCGGCGCGCCATGGTTGAGGCGGTGCGAGACGGCAGGATCGACATCATCGGCTCGATGCACACGCCGCAGGACGAGGAATCCAAACGTCTGCCCTTCGAGGAGGCGGCGAGCGGGGCAGTGGCGCTGGAAACCCTGCTGCCAGCGGCGTTGCGGCTCTACCATTCGGGCGAACTTGACCTGCCTTGCCTGTTCCGAGCGCTGGCGCTGAACCCGGCCAAGCGGCTGGGTTTGGAAGCGGGGCGCCTGGCCGAGGGGGCCCCGGCGGACCTTGTTCTGTTCGACGCCGATGTGCCTTTCGTACTGGACCGCTGGACGCTGCGCTCGAAATCGAAAAATACCCCGTTTGACGGGCAACGCTTGCAGGGTAGGGTTCTTGCGACCTATGTTTCCGGGAAAGTGGTTTTCGAGAACTTAAATGCCTGATTTCCAGTCAAGTTTGACCGTTCTCGCCTTGTGGGGCGTCCTTGGATACCTGATTGGGTCGATCCCGTTCGGGATGGTGGTGGCTCGTGTCCTGGGCCTTGGCAACCTTCGCAACATCGGCTCGGGCAATATCGGCGCCACCAACGTGTTGCGCACGGGGAATAAGCTGGGGGCGTTGGCAACGCTGATCCTGGACGGTGGCAAGGGCGCGGCAGCGGTGCTGCTGGCGCGGGCGGTGGCGGGTGAGGATGCCGCGCAACTTGCGGGGCTCGCCGCCTTCGCCGGGCATTGTTACCCGGTCTGGCTGTCGTTTCGCGGCGGCAAGGGGGTGGCGACGTTCCTTGGCATCATGCTGGGGCTGGCCTGGCCGGTGGGCATTGCATGTTGCCTGAGCTGGCTGGTGGCGGCGGCGGCGACCCGGATCTCGAGCATGGCGGCGATCTACATGGCGGCGCTATCGACGATCTGGATGGTGTTCCTGGGGTACCGGGATCTGTTCGTGCTGGGCATCATATTGACGCTGTTCATCTTTTTCCGTCATGGCAGCAATATACGGCGGCTGCGGGACGGAACGGAGCCGAAGATCGGCCAGAAATAATCGCGGCTGCGCTTGGTTAGGCAATCATCGCCAATTTTGCGAGAAGAGTAATAAAAAGGTGTAGTGCTTGACCTTTCCGTGGTTTCTGCTATTTCTGTTGTAACAGAAATTTATGGAATCACGTTATGGAGCTTTCGCCCGCCACACAGAACTTCATCCTTCACTGGGGAGAGATGGGCGCGAAATGGGGGGTCAACCGCTCGGTCGCGCAGATCCACGCGCTGCTTCATGTCATGCCGGACCCGATGACGGCCGAGGAAATCAGCGAGACACTCAACCTTGCGCGGTCGAACGTATCCAACGGGCTGAAGGAATTGCAGGCCTGGAAGCTGGTGAAGGTCAGCCGGCAACTTGGCGACCGGCGGGATCATTTCACCTCGGTGCGTGACATGTTCGACCTTGTGACGGTTGTCATCGAGGGACGCCGAGAGCGGGAATACGCGCCGACACTGGCCGCGCTGCGGGCGGTGGCCGACGAGGCGGAATCGGACGGCACGCCCAGACAGGTGCGCGGACGCATCCACGAGACGCTGGAGACGATGCAGCTTTTCGATGACTGGTATCGTGACGTGTCGCGCCTGCCGCGTGCGGTTCAACTGAGCGCGGTGAAACTGGGCGCGCGTGTTGCGAAGTTCCTGCCGAAAGGCAAATCCGAATAAAAATTTGGCTGGAGATTTCACTCATGACAGAAATAACTGAAAATATAAAACTGCACGAGACATACGTGGTCGATCCCGTGGCGTTCTTTTTCGCGCTGGTGGGCGCACCGCTGGCAGTGGCCGCGGGGGGCTTTTGGGCCTTGGGAATTCCAGTCGTGGCCGTAGTGTTCGGCGGACCTTTCTACTTGGCGATCGGGGTGCCGGTATTGCTGTGGTACCTGGGCCGCAGGCCGCCAGAACCGTTGCGCATCGCTGGGCTGGCGCTGGTCAGCTACGGCGTGCCGGCGGGCCTCTTCATGCTGTACCTTCTGGCGACCGGCGGCCAGAGCGCGGCGCAGGAATTCGTCATATTCGCTGGGTTCGGCCTGATCTTTGCCCCGCTCTGGGGCGGCGTTTTCGGCATCTTCTACCGCAATTTCCGGCGCGAGTTCTACGCGCGCCCCATCTGAAGGAGACATGACATGATGGTATTTCTACTGAGTTTCATCGGGCTGGCTTTGGCCGCCTTGGCGGTGTTGACCCGGATGATCCTGCTGGTCGGATCGATGCAGCGGGACTGTCCCGAGACCGGGCCAGCGGCGCGGCTAGTGGCGGTGACTGTCGCCACGGGGTTCTGTGCCATCGGTGCGGGCGGCGTGTTACTCATCGCGGCGGCGTTCCCGATCCTGGCGCAGGCGCCGGTGATGGCGTTCTTCGTCGGGTTGGGGCTGGCCGTGCTGTGCCTTGGCCTGGGCTTCTCGCACGCGGTCAATACGCTGCGGCTGACGCTTGCCAGGTCCAAGATGCTTGCCGATAGCTGAGGCGGGTGCTGACAGATGGAAAGGCCGCCCTGCTCGGGGCGGCCTTTTCTGTTTGCGTGTGAGGCCCCGGGTCAAGCCCGGGGCGGGAGCACTTATCAGTAGCTGAATTCTTCGTAAATCTTGGTCAGGTCGCCATTCCACGCGCCGTGATAGCGGTCGAGCAATTCGTCCGCGGGTACGCGGCCGGACTCGACGCTTTCCTGAAGGGCGTTGAGGAAATGGGTCTCGTCGGGGACCATGCCGCCGGCGCCGGGGCGGGCGCGGGCCTTTAGGCCGGCCTCGGCGATGGAAAGCACCTCGCGGGCGAGGTCGTGCATCGAGATGTTGCCGACCTTGGCATCCAGCGCCTGTTCACTGGCGGCCACGCGCAGGGCCTCGCGCGTCTCGGCATCCCAGCCCTTGGCCAAGTCCCACGCGGCGTCGAGCGCGGACTGGTCGTACATCAGCCCGACCCAGAAGGCGGGAAGGGCACAAAGCCGCCGCCACGGGCCGCCATCGGCGCCGCGCATTTCCATGAATTTCTTGATCCGCGCCTCGGGGAAGATCGTGGTCAGGTGATCGGCCCAGTCGGACAGCGTTGGCGTTTCGCCGGGCAGAGCGGGCAGTTCGCCCTTGAGGAAATCGCGGAAGGATTGACCGAGCGCGTCAATATACTGTCCGTCGCGGTAGACGAAATACATCGGCACATCGAGGGCGTATTGGGCATAACGCTCGAACCCGAAGCCATCCTCGAACACGAAGGGCAGCATGCCGGTACGGTCCGCATCCAAGTCGCGCCAGACGCGGGCGCGCCAGGACTTGTGGCCGTTGGGCTGTCCGTCGAGGAAGGGCGAATTGGCAAAAAGCGCAGTGGCCACGGGTTGCAGGGCCAGCGCGACGCGCAGTTTCTGGACCATGTCAGCCTCGGACGCGAAATCGAGGTTGACCTGCACGGTACAGGTGCGGCGCATCATGGTCTGGCCCATCGTGCCGACCTTTTGCATATAGGCGTCCATGAGCTTGTAGCGGCCCTTGGGCATCATCGGCATGTCTTCGTGCCGCCAGATCGGCGCCGCGCCGAGGCCGATGAAGCCGACGCCAACCTTGTCGGCGACGTCCTTGACCTCGGCCAGGTGGACGTTCACCTCGTCGCAGGTGTGGTGGATCGTCTCGACCGGGGCGCCGGAGAGTTCCAGCTGGCCACCGGGTTCAAGGCTGACATTGGCGCCGTCCTTTTCGAGGCCGATGAGGTTGTGCCCTTCCATGACCGGGGACCAGCCGTGCTTGTCGCGCAGGCCTTCAAGAACGGCGCGCACGCTGCGGTCGCCGTCATAGGGAATGGGCTTGAGCGTGTCCTTGCAGTAGCCGAACTTTTCGTGCTCGGTGCCGATGCGCCAGTCGTCGCGCGGTTTGCAGCCGCTTTCGAGATAGCCTGCCAGTTGGGCCTCTGACTCGATCGGGCCGCCGCCGGATTGGGGGATGGACATAGAGAATTTTCCTGCGTTGCGCGCGAACTTGGGGGAGAGGCTTGGCCCGAATGAGCGGGGGTGTCAATGCAGCCGATTGGAGTAGGTGGACCAGACGGTCACGGTGTCGCGATCTTGTGACGAGAGCGCCGCGAGCATTTTCTGCACGCGAAGGCCCGGCAGGGTGGCGAAGGCGTCGAAGAGCGTGTCGGCCCCTTGCGCGGTGGTCGGGATCATCAGGGCGGGCTGGCCAGGTTGATGCAGGCCCCAGTGGGCGGGCTTGGCGGCGTGGTCGAGCGTGAGGCGGGACATCTCGGCCAGATCGACGGTGCCACCGGTGAGCGGGCCGAAATAGGTGACTCGGCCCTCATCCACCTGCACGATACCGGGCCCGCCGGTGGCGCCGCGGAAGCGGGCGCGTTGCAGGCCGATGAAGCCAAGTGCGGCGCCGATGGGCAGAAGCGCGTATCCGACCCAGGACAGGATGCCGATAAAGCCGAGCGACCACCAGGCACCGAGGGCGATGACGGCGATGCCGATCAACACTTCGCGCCAGCGGGTGAGGCTTTGAGCGGCTTCGGGGCGGATGAAGCTCATTTCCAGTCTCCGAAGCGCTGTTGCCAGACGGTCATGGCGGCCACGGCGGCGGTGTCGGCGCGCAGGATGCGCGGGCCGAGGGCCGTGGGGTGCGCGAAAGGACAGGCTTTGAGCCGCGCGCGTTCAGCGTCTGAAAAGCCGCCTTCGGGGCCTATGAGAATCGCCCAGGGCGCCGTTTGTCCGTCTTTGCGGACGGCCTCGCCTGGTCCGGCGAGGGCTTCGTCGCAGAACATCAGTTGGCGGTTCTCCGGCCAGTCGGCAAGCAGGCGGTCGAGCTTCTGCAGGTCCGTCACTTCGGGGACATATGTGCCGCCGCATTGCTCGGCGGCCTCGACGGCATGGGCCTGAAGGCGGTCTTGCCGGATGCGTTCGGAATTGGTGAAATCGGTCTGAACGGGCAAGATGCGGGCGGCGCCCATCTCGGCGGCCTTCTCGACGATGAAGTCGGTGCGGGCCTTCTTGATCGGTGCAAAAAGCAGCCAGAGGTCGGGCGGGTCTTGCTGAGGGCGGGTCTGACGCTCGACGTTCAGCAGGCCTTTGCGCTTGCCCGCCTCGGCCACGGTGGCGTGCCATTCGCCATTATGGCCGTTGAAGAGCAGGACAGCGTCGCCCGCACCCTGCCGCATGACCCCGAAGAGATAATGCGCCTGGTCGCGGTCCAGAGGAACCGTTTGCCCTTCCCCGAGCGGGTGCTCTACATAAAGCCTGATCTTTGCAGTCGACATGGGGCCAACATATGACCGGACCGAACCAGACGCCAGATGCGACCGGCGAGGTGGCCGATGCCGTCAAGGGCAACTGGGTGGACAGCTCGGCCCCGGCCTGGAGCCGGCCCTATCTGCGGCTGAGTCGGGCGGACCGGCCGATCGGGACGTGGCTGCTGTTGCTGCCGTGTTGGTGGGGGCTGCTCTTGTCGATGCTGCATGACGGGCGCGCCACGTGGCACGACCTGTGGATATTCGCGGGCTGCGGGATCGGCGCGTTCCTGATGCGGGGCGCGGGGTGCACGTGGAACGACATCACCGACCGGCACATAGACGGATCGGTCTCCCGAACGGCCTCGCGCCCGATCCCGTCGGGGCAGGTGAGCGTGATGCAGGCGCTGGCGTGGCTGGTGGCGCAGGCTCTGGTGGCGTTCTGCATTTTGCTGACGTTCAACATGGCGGCAATTATCTTGGGGGTCATCTCGCTGGCGCCGGTCTGCATCTATCCATTTGCCAAGCGGTTCACGTGGTGGCCGCAGATTTTCCTGGGCCTCGCGTTCAACTGGGGGGCGCTGCTGGCATGGACGGCGCATAGCGGGCGTCTGGAATGGCCGGCGGTGGTGCTGTACCTGGCTGGAATTGCATGGACGCTGTTCTATGACACGGTCTATGCCCAGCAGGATGCCGAGGACGACGCGCTGATCGGCGTGAAATCCACGGCGCGGCTGTTCGCGGAACGCACGCCGGCCTGGCTTCAGAAGTTCCTGATCGGCGCGGTCAGCCTGATGGCCATCGCGGTGCTCGGCGCGGCTGTGAGCAGCTCGGCCCTGGCGGTGCTGGTGGCGCTGATCGGTCCGTGGGCGTTCGGCTGGCACTTGTTCTGGCAGCTCAGGCAGTTCGACATGGAGGACGATCCGACTCTCTTGCGATTGTTCCGTTCGAACCGCGATGCGGGCCTGCTGCCCCTGCCGTTTTTCGCCGCAGCCCTTTTCGTTTGATTGCACTCACGCCCCGTGGCGAATAAATAGGCTGGGTGGTAAACAACGGCGAGCCTGCGGTTCATGCGCCTTTCCTCCATCTTCGCTATTTTCGGGACGTTTTTCCTTGCCTTCGTGCTGTGTCTTTTCGCGGCACGATTCTCGGTACAGGTGATCGAGGAGGGCTCGCGCAACTCGGTGCGGGACACGCTGGACGAGCGCGGCATGACCTGGACCGAAGTGGACGCAGACGGGTTGCAGGTGTTTCTTGCGGGCACGGCGCCATCCGAGGCCACGCGCTTTCGGGCGCTGTCCATCGCGGGTAGCGTCGTAGAATCCGCTCGGATCATCGACCAGATGCTGGTGGCCGACAGTGCCGATATCGCGCCACCGCGATTCTCGGTCGAGATCCTGAGCAATGACAGCGGACTGTCGCTGATCGGGCTGATTCCGGCGTCGACCGACCGCGAGCAACTGATCGAGGACGTCGCTGATAGCGCGCCGGGCAAGGAAGTGACGGACCTTCTGGAAACCGCCGATTATCCGCAACCCGATAGCTGGGACGAGGCGCTTGACTATGCCGTTGGTATCCTGGAGCGGATGCCGCGCACCAAGATCTCGGTCGAGGCGCGGCGGGTCAGCGTGGTGGCCATGGCCGACAGCGAAGAGGACAAGCGCAACCTGGAAACCCAACTGGCGCGACGGGTGCCGGAGGGTGTTCGCCTGCGGCTGGACATCTCGGCGCCACGCCCGGTGATCACGCCTTTCACGTTGCGCTATCTGCTGGAGGATGGCGAGGGCAGCTTTGACGCCTGCGCGGCCGATACCGAAGCCGCGAAGGACCGTATCCTTGCCGCCGCCGGGCAGGCCGGCTTGCAGCAGAAGGCACAATGCACGCTGGCGTTGGGGGTTCCGTCTCCGCAATGGGGCCGCGCGGCCGAGCTTGCGATCGGGGCGCTGGGCGAACTGGGGGGTGGCAGCGTCACGTTCTCGGACGCGGATATCGCGCTCGTGGCAGCGGAAGGGACCGACGAGAAACTTTATGACACGGTGATCGGGCAGCTGGAGACGAGCCTGCCCGATGTCTTTGCGCTAAAGGCTGTGCTGCCCGAGCCCAAGGACGACGCCGAGCAGGCGCCGCCGGAATTCGTCGCGACGCTCTCGCCTGAGGGGCTGGTACAGATCCGCGGCCGGGTCGAAAGTGCGCAGGCCCGCGAGATGGTCGACAGTTTCGCAAAGGCCAAGTTCAGCTCGGACGTCGTGAGCACGACGGCGCGGGTGGCCGAAAACCTGCCTGCGGACTGGACGGTGCGGGTGCTGACAGGGCTTGAGGCGCTGGCCTACCTGTCCAACGGCGCCGTGACGGTCGGCCCGGAGGAGATCGCCGTGTCGGGTCTGACCGGGCAGGAGGACTCCAGTGCGAAAATCTCGGCGATGTTCGCTGCCAAGCTTGGCGAAGCGGCGGAGTTCGATATCGACGTCGCCTACCGTGAGGAGCTGGACCCTGTGGCCAGCAAGCCCACGCCCGAGGAGTGCGAGGCTCAGATCGCCGAGGTGCAGGCCGAGAACAAGATCACGTTCGAACCGGGCGAGACCGATGTTGACGCCAACGGTGCAGAGATCATGGACCGGATCGCGGCGATCCTGAAAGCCTGCGGCGAGATCCGGATGGAGATCCAGGGCCATACCGACAGCCAGGGGCGCGAGGTGATGAACCAGCAGCTGAGCCAGGCGCGGGCGCAGTCGGTGCTGAACGAATTGCGGACGCGGCGGGTGCTGACCTCGGCGATACGGGCCAAGGGGTACGGCGAAAGCGACCCCATCGCCGACAATGACAGCGAGGAAGGCCGCGAGGCCAACCGCCGGATCGAATTCCGGGTGATACGTCCGGAACCGATCGAAGAACAGCAAACAACGCTTGAAGCGCTGGAAGAAGAAGCGCTAAACGAGACCGATGCGGCGGGTGGGGACGCCGAGCAGGAATCTGGGACGGATGAACAGAACTGAATTTATCATAGCCACGGCGATTGTCCTGTTCGTGGCGTTCTGCATGGGATGGTTCGCCAATTGGCTGGTGCATCGGTTCATCCGGGTGTCTGGTTCCGACGTGGGTGAACTGGAACGCATGGCGCAGGAACTGCACGAGGCAGAGGAAACCCGCGACCAGGCGATCACCTACCTGCAGCAGCGCGAGGCGGAACTGACCAACCAGCTGAGCCAGGCCGAGGCGGAATTGTCGGCGACGATGGACGGGCTGCGCGAGGCGCGGCACGAAGCCGAGGAACTGCGTAACGCGCTGGAAGGAAGCCGCGCCTGATGCACGGTGCGAAAGCCTTCGACATGGCGAAGTTCACGATAGCGTAGGGCGTAGTTTCGCGCTGGCACCGCATGGCGTAAGGTAACGCCAACGTGGGATGGTCCCCGGTGTCTTGAGGAGCCGTAACGCTTGTTCCTGTCGCTCAATTGCCTAGTTTCCAGAGTGACGCTGCCCGGTGCGACCGAGTGGCAGATCGCCGAACCGCACGCGCGATGACCGAGCGAGCCTTCGTATGATAAGACGTTCCCTTCCCGTGGCCGTTGTAGCGATCCTGGTATCGCTTTTCCTGCACGTCGCAGGCTTTGGCTGGCGGCAGGTTCTGGACGCGCCCGAGGAGCCGCCGGAGACGCAAGAGGCGCCGCCACCGCCCGAGACGGGACGCAACTTCGAGGATCTTGTCGAACCGCTACCGGAGCCGCCCGCACCGGAGCCGGCAGAGGCGCCCCAGCCGCCCGATGCGCAGCAACCGGATCGGATGCAGACAAGCCAGGCTATGGTGGCCTCGGACAATCCCGAGAACGTCACCGCTCCCGATGGTCCGGCGGGCGAAACCGGGAGCCCTGATGAGGGGGCCGGTCGCCCGGCCGAGGAGGCGGCAGAGGACAGTGGCGAGGACAGCAGCACGTCGGACATCGCCATGATTGCGCCCGACGCGCCCGAGGCCACCCCGCAACCGCCTGAAGGTACCGAGGATGCCGCGCCGGAGCCCGCCGAAGAGACCGCTGAGACCGAGGTGCCGCCCGAGCCCGAGACTGCCACAACAGAGACCGACGAAGCTGCGCTGGCCCCGACGCCAGAGGCGCCGGAGAACGTGATCGCTGCGGACGATCCGGACCTGGCGGCCTCGGCCGTCACCCGGTCGCTGCGTCCGCCAGCGACACGGCCCACGGCGGAACAGCTTGGGGTTCCGGACAATCCTCCGGCGCAGGCCAGCCGCACGCCTACCTACGAATCTCCCCTGACCGCCTACAAGCGCGACGGAACCGACCTCACGGCGCTCGGTCGTGTCGGCAATGCCAGCCCTGGTGATTTCGGTGGTTCCGGGGGGCAGGGCAACGCGGGCACGACGAATTATGCCGGTCGGGTCTTGATGAAGCTCAATCGCGGGCCGCGGGTGGACAACCAGGCCACGGGCATGGCGCGGGTCTATTTCCAGATCAACGCGGACGGGTCACTCGGCTGGATACGTATCCTCGACAGTTCCGGCTCGTCAGGAATTCGCAGCGCTGCTCAGGACCAAGTGCGCAGTGCGGCGCCCTTTCCGCGCCCTCCGGGGGGGCAGCCGGAAAAGCTGGTTTTCGTCTATCGCAATCGTTGAATGCAGGGGAGATCCGTTGCACCTGACGTCGAACACTTCGATCTGGCTCAGCAGCGTCCACATCGTGTCGGGCGTGTGGACTCGGAACACCCGGCGCTTGCGCAAGGGATCGCCGGCGACGCGGGTGAGGTCGGTCAATTGATGCTCCGTGAAATGTGGATTCCAGCGTATTTTTTAGGGATACATTGTATATATAAATACCGTAAGGGCTCCGAAGGTCAGCCGTCCCGAGGTATTCAAGGCATGCCGATCCGTCAGGCCTTGGCAAAATTGACAATTGCCTCCACGAGGCAGTCCAAACTGTCGGTGTGCGGTGTGCCGGGGGGCAGCGCGTGGGCCATCAGCGAGAGTTCGGTGCAGGCGATCAGCAGGTGATCCGCACCGTCCGCGGTCATTCGCGCCGCAATATGCCCCAGCCTCGGAGCAAGCGTATCGAGCGCCTCGCCTGCCTTGACCGCGCGGATGATGGACAAAAGCGCGTCCTCGTCTTTGGCCCACCGAGGCTGGAGGTCGTAGGCTGCGAAGACGGTCTCGAAGACGCCTGTCTTGCGTGTGGCCGGGGACGCGAGCATGCCGACCGTTCGCGCACCCGCAGTGGCGAGATGCTCGGCGGTCAGGTCGATCATGTTCAGAAACGGCAGGCTGGTGGCGTGGGTCACCGCGACGGCGTAGTGATGGGCGGTGTTGCACGGCATCGCAAGCGCCTGCGCTCCGGCGCGTTCAAGATCCTGCGCCATGGACATCAGCACAGGCATGGGGTCGGCGCCGCCGCCCTCGATCAGTGCTTTTATCCGAGACGGAACCTGCGAGTTCTGGTGCACGATCAGCGGAACATGGTCGGCGTCGTCCTGTGCCGGTACGGCGGCCAGAACCTTCTGCATGAGCAGGATGGTGGCCTCTGGCCCCATCCCGCCCAGTATTCCGACCGGCTTCATCGCAGGGTTACTTCGGCACGTCGAAGCAATGGCTGTACCCGGTCAGGCCGATGGCTCCGCCGGTGTGCAGGAAGACGATGCGCTCGCCTTTCTTGAAATGCCCCTTGCGGCAGAGGTCGATGAGGCCCGCGGCGCCCTTGGCCGAATAGACCGGGTCGAGCAGGATCGCCTCGGTCCGGGCGAAGAGGTCGATGGCCTCCAGCGTGTCCTCCGCGGGGATGCCGTAGCCGGGGCCGACGTAGTCGGTGTTGGCGACCACGTCCTCGCGCGCAACGACGCCGGGACAACCCAGTTTCTCGGCGGTCTTTACGGCGAGGTTGTAGACGTTTTCCTCTTGCTTGGGTTTGGGTGCGCGCACGCCGATACCCAAGAGCGGGATCTGCGCGTTCATCGCCTTGAGGCCGGTGATCAGGCCCGCCTGTGTGCCCGCCGAGCCGGTTGCGTGAACGATGTGGTCGACATCGAGGCCCATTGTGACGAACTGGTTCAGCATCTCGAAGGCGCAGTTGACGTAGCCCAGCGCGCCTGTCGCGTTGGAGCCGCCGCCGGGGATGGTGTAGACCTTTTTGCCCTCATCGCGAAATTTGTCGGCCACGGCTTCCATTTCGGCATTCATGTCGAGGTCGGGGCCGCGATGTTCCATCGTCGCGCCGTGCAGGTGATCGAATAGGACGTTGCCGTTGTACTTGTAGTTATCGTAATTGTAGCCGGTCCGGTCCTCGAGCAGGATATGGCAGGCAAGGCCAAGCTTTGCCGCCGCCGCCGCGGTCTGGCGGGCGTGGTTCGACTGGGTCGCGCCCTGGGTCATGACCATTTCGGCGCCTTGTTCCTGCGCTTCGGCCATCAGGAATTCCAGCTTGCGGGTCTTGTTGCCGCCCGTGGAGAGCCCCGTGCAGTCGTCCCGCTTGATCCAGATTTCGGGACCGCCCAGAGCCTCGCTGAGACGGGGCATGGGTTCGAGCGGGGTGGCGAGATGCGCGAGGCGCACTCGGGGGAACTTGGCGAGATTCATGTAGTCCTATCCTTTGGAATTCGCGGTGAGTTTCGCAGGTCCGGCCAGTTTGTCCAGCCGGATATCGGCGGCCAGCGCGTGGCCTTCCATCCGTTCGGCGCGGCTGATGGCGGCGCTGGCACGGGCAAGGTCCTGCACGGCCTCGTCCGACACGGTCTGCCAGGTCACGGTTTTGAGGAACTTGTGCACCGAAAGCCCCCCGGTATAGCGGGCGGCACCGGACGTGGGCAGCACGTGATTGGTGCCCGACGCCTTGTCGCCGAAGCTGACGGTGGTGTTCGCGCCCAGGAAAAGCGAGCCGTAAGCGGTGAGCCGCTCGCGCCACCAGCCGAGGTCCTCGGCCATGACCTGAAGATGTTCGGGCGCCTTGGCATCGGCGTAGTGCGCCATGTCCTCGGGCGTGTCGCAAAGCACGATTTCGGCCAGGTCGTCCCATGCCTGGCTGGCGGCGGCGCGGTTCGGGCCCGGAAGCGCGTCAATCAGCTCGGGCACGCGGGCCAGGACCGTGTCGGCCAGCATGCGGTCGGTGGTGGCAAGCCAGACGGGGCTGGTCGTCCCATGTTCGGCCTGGCTGACCAGATCGACGGCCACGACCTCGGCATCGGCGGTGTGATCGGCGAGGATGAGGCTGTCGGTTGGACCGGCGAACATGTCGATGCCGATGGGGCCGAACAACTGGCGCTTGGCTTCGGCGACATACGCGTTGCCGGGACCGACAAGGATATCCGCGGCGGGTGCCCCGAACATGCCGAAGGCCATGGCGGCGATGCCCTGCACCCCGCCGATGCACAGGATGCGCGTGGCACCGGCAAGATGCATGGCGTAAAGCATCGCGTCGGGAATGCCCGCGTCACCGTTTGGAGGCGAGCAGGCGGTGATATCGGGCACGCCCGCCTCGCGGGCGGTTGCGATGGACATGAGCGCCGAGGCGATATGGGTGTAGCGTCCGCCGGGCACGTAGCATCCGGTGGCCTGCACGGGGATCTGTCGCTGTCCGGCGATCAGGCCGGGGCGCAGCTCGATCTGCATGTCCTGCGCGGTGGCGCGTTGCGCAGCGGCAAAGCGCGAGATGTTGTCGTGGGCCCAGCGGATGTGATCCCTGAGGTCTTGCGGGACGCGCGCGATGGCGGCCTCGATGGTGGCGGCGGGCACGGCGACCTCGCCGGTCCAGCCGTCAAGCTGGCGGGCATATTCCAAGGCTGTCTGGGCTCCGCCGGCCCTTAGCCGGCCGAGCATGACCTGAACGGTGTCCGCGATGTCGGCGGCGGTTTGGGGGGGCTGACCGGGGGCGGTCTTGAGATGGGTAAGGGGCATGGCAAATCTCCTGTCCCTATCCCGATTGCGCCGATTGTAGCTTTCAAGCAAGGGTCGTGATCCCTGCGCGAACCTGTTTTTCCAAGGCCGGAAGAGCGTTTTCGGAAAAGGCGAAACTGCGACCGGGGCAGAAGAATATTCGTACGAATATTCTTTGCCGCGAAAATTCGTACGAATTTTCGTGTCAGGCGGGACGGCCGCGCAGCATGGCGAAATGCTTTGGGATCGAAGGAATGAAGAACAACAGCCACCATCCCATGCTGAACGCGATCAGCATTCCGGGGATCCACAGGATCGACAGCACGAGGCCGATACCGCCCGTCACCGCCATCGCAACTTGTTGTGGGGCAAGCCGCAGCATCAGAAGATGCAACAGCTTGCCACCGTCCAGAGGCTGTACCGGAAAGAGGTTGAAGATGGCCAGAAAGCCGTTGATATGGGCGAAAAGACCGAGATACTCGGCGAACTGTGCCTGCGGCGAGGAGAGGATCAGCATCGGATCGGTGTAGCCCGATGCATTTGCGAAAACGCTGTCCCAAAGCGCATCCGAGGCCAACGATGCCAGCGCCCAGAGGACGAGGTTCACGATCGGTCCCATCGCCACGATCAGTTCCTGCTGATGCGCCGTCGCCGAGCGGGCGCGTTCGCAGAAACCGCCGCCGCCATATAGCATGACCCGGCGGACCGGCACGCCCTGGACAACGCAGGCCCAGGCGTGGCCCATCTCGTGCAGGAAGATCGAGACCATGAGCATGGTGACGGACGCCGCCGTCCACGCGATGTCACCGCTGCCCGTGTAGGCAAAGAAGGCCAGCAGCAAGAAGATCGAGCTGCCGATCTGAACCGGAACGCCGAAGGGACCGCGAAATTCGAAAACGGGGTTGGTATCCTGGAACAAAGTTTTCTTCCTTTTGCCGGTATCTGGCTGTCGTCGGCATGGGCTGCATGGTTTCAAAGGAGCTTGTAGAGGTTAATGTGAGCAGAACTGTGGCAGGCGGTGACGAGGTGATGGAATTGCCATGACGAAGATTGTGATCCTGACCGGGGCCGGGATATCCGCCGAAAGCGGCCTGGGCACGTTCCGTGACGAGGACGGGCTCTGGGTGCAGCACCGGATCGAGGACGTGGCGACGCCGGAGGGGTTTGCGCGTAATCCCGCGCTGGTGCAGACATTTTACAATGCGCGAAGGGCGCAAGCCGCTGGCGCGCGGCCCAACCCGGCCCACAAGGCGCTGGCGCGGTTGGAGGCCGAGCATGACGGCGAAGTGCTGGTGATCACGCAGAATGTCGATGGTCTGCACGAGGCCGCCGGAAGCCGTAACGTACTGCATATGCACGGTCAGCTGGACCAGGCGTTGTGCCACGCCTGTGGTCATCGCTGGCCCGCGCCTGACGAGATGCGCATCGAGGATGCCTGCCCCGAATGCGGGCGGTGCCAGACCCGGCCCGATGTCGTGTGGTTCGGCGAGATCCCTTATTGGATGGACCGGATCGACCCGGCGTTGGCCGAGGCGGATATCTTTGCCGCGATCGGAACCTCGGGCAACGTCTATCCGGCGGCGGCCTATGGTCAGCACGCACGGCGGATGGGCGCGCATACGGTGGAGCTGAACCTGGAGGTCTCCACTGCTTCGCGCGACTTTGATGAGCACCGCCGTGGACCGGCCAGCGAGGTTGTGCCGCTTTGGGTGGACGAGGTTCTGAACGGGTGAACCGGCTCCGCCCGCTCGGCCCGATGTTGAATTGCAGGCGGGCGACAGGAGGCCGGGCGCTTCGGTCAGCCGCCGAGATGGCTGGAGAATTCCACCACGATCGGGTCGAAGCTGATGTTGCGGATTGACGTGTCGCCGTGGGGGTTCTGGTCGGTTGATATGTCGTCGCCCGTGGTGTCGCTGAGATAGGTGACCGCATTCAGATACCCCGGCAGATTGCGCTGGGTCAGGATAAGCCCGCCATCCTCGGCCGGACCGATGGTGGCACAGCCGATGGGCGCGCAGCCGGGTACGGACCGAAGGCGCGTGGTGGCGATGGGATCGGTGATGATACGGCTGACGAAGCGGGCCCCGTCGGAGGGTTGCCAGCGCCAGACCTCGGTGGGCGCGGTGCGGATCGACGTGGCGGTGCCGTCGCCGCCGTCTTCGCGAGCGGAGAAGATCACCGATGCGAAGACGGCCCGCCCGTTCCGTCCGATGGTCAGTTCGGTGCCCAGCGTCATGATCGGACCGTTGCCGTCGAAATCCCGGTCGGCGCCGGAACGGGCAACCGTTGGTACGATGTCGGCGGTCAGGTCGCGCAGGACGATGGTGCCTTCTTCGGCGAAAGCGGCGGGAATGGCGGTGGTAATTGCAATGAAAGTCAGTGTGAAAAGGCGTTTCATGGCAAAGGCTCCTTTGAAGGTTGATGGATATGTGTCGATCCGGACGGTGCCGGGGTTCAACCATGCTTTCCTTTCCGGCTCGCGCCGGGCAGGGTGGCGGCACGACAGGAGAGCGCAGATGACAGGCCATATTGACCCCACGAAAGAGTGTTTCGCCCGATTCCGCGAGATGGAGAGGCCGGGCCCTGTGCATATGCTGAACCTCGTGAGGCTGCGGCAGGTCGCGGCCTACGAAGACGGGACGCAGGGGACGGGCGCCGAGGCCTATGCGGCCTATGGTCGGGAGAGTGCGCCGGTGCTGCGCGACTTGGGCGGACGGATCGTCTGGGCGGGCCAGCCGGAACTGATGCTGATCGGGCCGGCGGACCAGGCCTGGGACATCGCCTTCATCGCGGAGTATCCCAGCGTGTCCGCCTTTGTCGGCATCTTGCGCGACCCTGCATATCGCACGGCCGTGCGGCACAGGCAGGCGGCGGTGGCGGACTCGCGACTGATCCGAATGCGCCCGGGTATTCCCGGCGCCGGGTTCGGGGACATGACGATGGTCGAGGGCTGAGGGTGTTGCAGGGCGAACGAGTATGAAGCAGGCGGTCGTCTTTGACCTGGACGGGACGCTGATCGACAGCGCGCCGGACATTCATGCCGCAGCCAACACGGTGCTGGAGCGTCGGGATATCGCGCCTTTCACGCTGGCCGAGGCGCGCGGTTTCGTGGGCCACGGCGCGGCGGTATTCGTCGAACGTTGCCTGTCGGCGCGTGGTTTGGCCGCGGACACGGTGTTGCAGGCGGAGGTCCTGGACGAGTTTCTGGCTCTATACGAGGGCGCCGTTCACCTTACGTTGCCATATCCAGGGGTGGTGGCTTGCCTTGACGCTTTGGCGGCCGAGGAGCTGGACCTGGCGGTCTGCACCAACAAGCCGGAAGGGCCAACCGCGGCGGTGCTGACGCATCTGGGACTGGACCGGCATTTCGGCGTGGTGGTCGGTGGCGATACTATGGCGGTGCGCAAACCCGACCCTGCGCCGCTGCTCGAGGTCATTGCGCGGGTCGGGGCAGCGAGAGTTGTTTTCGTGGGCGATAGCGAAGTCGATGCCGAAACCGCCGCGCGGGCCGAGGTGCCGTTCGCTCTATACACCGAGGGGTATCGCAGGACCTCGGCAGAGGAGTTGCCGCATGACGCGCGGTTTGATGCATTTGGTGACCTGCCCGCCATCGTGAGGCGGTTGCTGGCCGTAGGCTGAGCGCTTTCAATTCGTGGTGGCGCTGCTAGGCTGTGCCAAAGCGGGGCGCCCGAACAGAGCGAGCGGGGAAGATGCGAACACTGTCGAACACATCGCGTGTCGAAAACCTGCGCGGTTTTGTAGTCCTGTCGCATTTTGCGAGTTCCCGGACCGGCACCGAGACTCGGGCCAAGGGGGCAGGGGCATGAGCGCAGACCTGAGCGCAAGATTACTGGCCGAGGTGGCGGCGCGGCGCGAGGATCTGGTGGCACTGACACAGGCGTTGATCCGCATCCCGACACTGAACCCGCCCGGGGCGCTCTACCACGATATCTGTGATCTGCTGGACAGGCGGTTGCTGAAATCCGGGTTTCACACCGAACTGATCCGGGCCGAGGGTGCCGTGGGCGACAGTGACCGGCACCCGCGCTGGAACATCGTGGCGCGGCGCGAGGGCAGCGGCCCGGGGCAATGCGTGCATTTCAACAGTCATATTGACGTGGTCGAGGTGGGCCACGGCTGGACGGTCGACCCGTTCGGCGGCGAGGTGAAGGACGGCCGCGTCTATGGCCGGGGTGCCTGTGACATGAAGGGCGGGTTGGCGGCCAGTATCGTCGCCGCCGAGGCCTTCATCGCGGTCTGCCCCGAGTATGCCGGTGCCATCGAGATCAGTGGCACGGCGGACGAGGAATCGGGCGGGTTCGGAGGCGTCGCCTACCTGGCCGAAAAGGGATATTTCAGCCCCGACCGGGTGCAGCACGTGATCATACCCGAGCCGCTGAACAAGGATCGCATCTGTCTGGGACATCGCGGCGTATGGTGGGCCGAGATCGAGACGCTGGGCGAGATTGCCCATGGCTCGATGCCGTTCCTTGGCGATTGCGCGGTGCGGCACATGGGGGCGGTCGTGGCGGAGATGGAAAAAAGCCTGTTCCCGGCACTGGCGCAGAAGCGCACGGACATGCCCGTGGTGCCGGAAGGGGCAAAGCAGTCGACGCTGAACATCAACTCGATTCATGGCGGCGAGCCGGAACAGGACATGGATTATACCGGCCTGCCCAGCCCCTGCGTGCCCGACCGGTGCAGGATGGTGATCGACCGGCGGTTCCTGATTGAAGAGGATATTAGCGAGGTCGAACAGGAGGTTCGCGCCGTGTTGGAACGGGTGCGCGCGGGCCGGGCCGGGTTCGACTATACGATCAAGGCTATCCACAGTGTCGAGCCCACTATGACTGAGCGGGATGCGCCGGTCGTAGGCGCGGTGGCAGGCGCGGTCGAAACGGTTTTCGGACGCGAAGCGCAGTACGTGGTCAGCCCCGGCACCTATGACCAGAAGCATATCGACCGGATCGGGCGGCTGAAAAACTGCATCGCCTATGGGCCGGGCATACTGGACCTGGCGCACAAGCCAGATGAATACGTCGGTATAGACGATATGGTGGAAAGCGCGCAGGTCATGGCGTTGGCGTTGCACGGGTTGTTGAGGGCGTAGGGTGGGTGACAACCCACGCCGAGCGGGCTTGTGTCGAGGCACTCGGGTTTCGCCTTAGCTGCCAAACCACTTGATTTTGTGCCCAAGGCGAAGCCTGGCGGGATGTCGCGCTGAACACGGAAAGAGCAAGACCGTGTCCGGAGCGGTGTCAGACCGCGATGTTGTCGATGAGCCGCACGCCGGCAAGGTGCGCTGCCGCGAATAGGCGCGCGGGCTGCGCGGTGTCCGAGACGCTGCGCAAATCGGACTGGGCGCGCAGGTCGAGATAATCCACCTTCGTGAATCCGGCCTTGAGCAGGCGGGCCGTTGCGGCCTCGCGCAAGGGGTCGAACGCGTCACCGCGGGAGAGCCCCGCGGCAATCTCTTCCATTTCCTCGTGCAGGCGCGGGGCCGTGGTGCGGGCCCGGTCCGACAGCAGCAGGTTGCGCGAACTGAGCGCCAGCCCGTCGATGTCACGGATCGTGGGACAGCCATGCACGGTCACGCCCAAGTCGAGGTCGGCGGCAAGGCGGCGCACCACGAGGAGCTGTTGAAAGTCCTTCTCGCCGAAGAACGCATCGGTGGCGGAGGTCTGGGTGAACAGCTTGGTCACCACGGTGGCGACCCCGTCGAAATGGCCCGGGCGATAGGCGCCGTCCATCACGTCGGTCAGGCCAGAGACCGACACGCTGGTCGCAAAGCCGTCCGGGTAGACCTGATCGCCGCCGGGCACCCAGAGCGCGTCTATGTCGAAGCGGGCGAGCTTTCTTGCGTCGTCGGTCTCGGTCCGGGGGTAGTTGGCCAGGTCCTCGGGGTTGTTGAACTGCTTGGGATTCACGAAGATCGTCACGATGACGTGGTCGCAGGTCTTTTTAGCCGCCGCCACCAGCGAGAGATGTCCGTCATGTAGCGCGCCCATCGTCGGCACCACGCCAATGCGGGCACCGGCCCGCAGCCATGGCGCGGTGGTGGCGCGAAGGTCGTCCAGTTGCCGCAGGATCGGCGCCGTCATTTTTCGGGGGCCTTGTCCGCGAACATATGCTCTTCGGCCGGAAAGGCGCGGGCGCGGACCTCTTCGGCATAGGCGGCTATGGCCTTTTCCGCGTCTTCGCCCAAGTTGGCGTAGCGCTTGACAAATTTCGGCTTGAAGGCGGTAAAGAGCCCGAGCATGTCGTAATGCACGAGGACCTGGCCGTCGCAACCCGCGGAGGCGCCGATGCCGATGGTCGGAATCGCGATCTCCTCGGTGATCTCGTCCGAAAGACTTGCGGGCAGCTTTTCCAGCACCACCGAGAAGGCGCCGGCATCCGCCACCGCGCGGGCGTCGCGCAGGACCTGTCCCGCGCCGGCGTCACGGCCCTGAACCTTGTAGCCGCCCAGCGTGTTGATCGATTGCGGCGTCAGTCCGATATGCGCCATGACCGGCACCCCGCGGGCCACAAGAAAGGCGATCGTCTCGGCCATGTGCACGCCGCCCTCGAGCTTGACCGCGGCGCAGCCGGTTTCGGCCATCATGCGCGACGCGTTGCGAAAGGCCTGTGCGGGGCTTTCCTCGTAAGAGCCGAAGGGCATGTCCACGACCAGCATCGCGGACTTGAGCCCCCGGGCCACGGCCTGTCCATGCATGATCATCATCTCCATGGTCACGGCCAGCGTGTTCTGCATGCCATGCAGGACCATGCCGACGCTGTCGCCCACGAGGACGAAATCGCAATGGGCATCCATCAGCTGCGCCATCGGCGTTGTGTAGGCGGTCAGCGATACGATGGGCGTGCCACCTTTCATGGCGCGGATATCGTCCGGCAGGGGGGCTGATTTGCGGGCTGTGGCGCTCATGGGACATTCCGGCATTGGCTTCTTGCGAGATGACCTAACAGGTAAGTGACAGCGAATCCAGTATGGAAGCATACGTGAGCAAGGCCCTGATATCCGGGCGAATTACGCGAAATGGCCAGACGCTTGCGCGACACTGGCGCGGCAATTCGGGGCGACGCGTCGGGAAGGGGCTTTCAAACCGTTGGAGAATCCTTACGTTGACCAGACGGGATCCGACCACGCCCCCTGCGACACCCTGCTGTTCAGGATAGGAGACTTTCTTTGCGCCTTCTTGCTGTTTTCGCTTGGCTGATCGTGGCCGGCACCGGACTTGCCATGGCCCAGGAAAAGGCCACGGAAGCCGAGCGGCAGGAGGTGATCCGACTGTTGGGGCAACTTCCCGACATCGCACCGATCCGCGAGGATTTGCGCCTGCTGGGGTTCAGCGGCGAGAACCTGGAGTTGGCGGTGGACCAGGCAGAACTGCTCTACCGTGATCCGGTGATCGCGGGCTATGTCGCGGACCAAGTGATCGCCGCGTTCGAGGATCCGACCGGTGTGCGGGTTTCGGATGGCTTGATGTGGCCGTTAGTCGAGCGCGGGCTGGGCCATCTGCCGACGCGAGATCTGAAGTTCTATTACACCGTCGAGCGCAAGATCATGGAGACGCTGACGATCCGGCAATGCGGCATGGCGGTAAGTAACCGGATGCGCCCCGCAAGGTTTGCTGAACTGACGTCGCGCGTGGCGGCGCGGCTGAACACCGACGCGTTGCAGAAATATTACCGTATTCAGGCGAAGGCGGCCCGGGTTGGGGCGCGCCGTGCGCCGATCAGGTTGAGCGATGCGACCACTCAACGGGTCGAGGACCGCATTCAGGCCAGCATGACCCGCAGCATCCAGGCCACCGACCGGGCGCCGAGGCTGATGGTGGCGATGATGAATCTCGACCAGGCCAGCAACACCGAAGCCTGCGCCATCGGGCGGCTGTTTATGAACACAGTTCTTCAGTTCGAGGGCCGTGCCCTGCGCGAAACGCTGGTGTATATGAGCCGGCCGTGACCGCGGCGCTGCGGATCGGCAACCGGGCCGCACGGCGGCTTTGGCTGCATGCCAACGGGCTGGCTGATGCGCCGGGCGGGCCGGTGGATGTAATGGACGTGATCCGGCGTCTGGGGTTCGTGCAGATCGACACGATCCGAAATGTCACCCGCGCCCATCACCATATCCTGTGGAGCCGCAACCGGAACTATCGCGAGCGGCAGTTGTGGCCGCTTCTGAAGAACCGGCAGCTGTTCGAGCATTTCACGCATGACGCCTCGCTGATCCCGATGGAGGTGCTGCCCTATTGGCAGCGGCAGTTCCGCCGGCTTGGGAGAAAGGTTGCGCGGTCCGATTGGTATCGTTCGGGGCTGGGTCAAGAGGAAGTGCGGCGAATCCGAGAGCGGATCGCGCAGGAGGGGCCATTGTCGACCCACGCGTTCGACACCAAGGCGGAAAGCCGGGAAATGTGGGCGCGCCCGCCCCACAAGAAGGCGCTGGATCAGATGTGGTATGCAGGCGATTTGGCGACCTGTCACCGCGAGAATTTCGTGAAGTACTATGACCTTGGCGAGCGCGTGTTCCCTGTGGATCTGCGGCGCTGCCCGGGCGAGGACGTGGCGGCGGACTGGCTTTGTGATTCCGCGCTCGACCGCCTGAGTATGGCCACGGTGGGCGAGGTGCAGCGGTTCTGGGAGGCGATGACCGCCCCTGAGGCAAAAGCCTGGTCCGAGCGTCGCCGGTTGGTGCCCCTAGAGGTTGAAGGCGCAGACGGCACGTGGCGACAAGCCTGGGGCGTGGATGATATCGAAGACCGGCTGGCGGCGGCGGAAAGCGTGTCGTCGCATCTGCGCCTGCTCAACCCGTTCGACCCGGCGATACGCGACCGGGCGCGTCTGGAGCGGTTGTTCGGGTTTGCCTACCGAAACGAGATGTTCGTGCCGAAGGATCAGCGGATCTGGGGATACTACGTGTACCCTCTGCTGGAGGGCGATCGGTTTGTCGGGCGGCTGGAACTGAAAGCCGACCGGGCGGCGGGGTGGATGCAGGTGACGGGGTTCTGGCCGGAGCCGCGGGTCAAGTGGACCCCGCAGCGGTTGGCCAAGCTGGAGCGCGAACTGGAGCGCTTCGCGCGACTGGCGGGGATCCGGGACGTGGGCTGGAGCGTGTCGCGCCCGGTGTGATCCGTAAGATAGGGGTTGCGCCTAGGGCCAGGGCAGAGTGCCATGTGCCGAACGACGGCAAGGGAGGATTCAGATGCGATTGCAAGGAAAGACGGCGGTGGTCACCGGCGGGGCGAGCGGCTTTGGCGCAGGGATCGTGCGCAAGTTCATCGCCGAGGGTGCGCAGGTGATGATCGCGGACCTAAATGGCCCCGGCGCGATGGCCCTGGCAGAGGAACTGGGCGCAGCGGCCTGTCCGGTGAACGTGGCGGACCCGGCGAGCATGAAGGCGCTGACGCTGGCCACGGAGATGACGTTCGGCTTGCCGGATATCGTGGTGAACAATGCCGGAGTTACCCATCTGCCGACATCGGCGGAAGAGGTGACCGAGGAGGATTTCGACCGGGTCTTCGCGGTCAATTGCAAGTCGGTCTACCTTTCGGCGCAGAACTTCGTGCCGGGGATGAAGGCGCGAGGATCGGGCGTGTTCCTGAACGTCGCCTCCACCGCCGGGGTCAGCCCGCGGCCGAAGCTGAACTGGTACAACGCATCGAAAGGCTGGATGATCACGGCGACCAAGGCACTGGCGGTCGAGCTAGCCCCCGAAGGTATAAGGGTGAATGCGCTGAACCCGGTGGCGGGCGAGACGCCACTCTTGAAATCCTTCATGGGCGAGGACACGCCCGAGATGCGGGCAAAGTTCCTGAGCACTATCCCACTGGGGCGGTTTTCGACGCCCGAGGATATGGGCAACGCGGCGTCCTTCCTGTGTAGCGACGAGGCGAGCATGATCACGGGCGTCTGCATGGAGGTGGATGGCGGGCGCTGCATTTAGGCGAGTGCATTGTCCGCGCGGAAAAAGGATAGAAAAAGTGCATTATCTATCACGGAAATTGTGCAGATGCGCGGCTGCGCCCGGGGCATAGAGCCTGTTCGTTTGAGGCCGGAGGCTTTGCGGATATGCGAAAGACCGGATTGCGGGCGCAAGGTCCATCAAAAAAGCGCTGATTTCCGGTGCGACGGGACGGCACTCCACGCCCTGCTTGCCCAGGGCCGCGATCAGATCACTGCGTGAAATGAAGTGGTCGCGAAGCACATGGATCACATAATCCGTGGCGCCTTGAAAAATGCTGACGAGATTGATGGCAATGGGCCGTTAATCGGCAACCACAATTATCGGCTGACAGACCAGAGGGACCTGCTGCGCTCGGCTCAGGCAACGCCAGCGCGCAGAGCATCGTGGATGTGGACGAGACCGCGCAGTTGGCCGGTGTCGTCCACGGCGAAAAGTGCGCTGATCTTGTTGGTGTTCATAACGCCGAGGGCTTCGATCAAAAGAGCTTCGGGCGCGATCGTACGGGGATCGCGCGTGGCGACTTCGCCTGCGCTGCGGGACATCAGACTGTCGAGGTTACGCCGGAGGTCACCGTCGGTGATGATCCCGGTCAAGCGTCCATCTTCAACCAATGCCGCGACGCCGAACCCCTTGGCCGTCATCTCGATCAGTGTTTCGGACATCGGTGTATCCGGAAGCACTGTGGGAAGCGCGTCGCCTGTATGCATGACCGCGGAGACCTTCAGCAGCTGTGCGCCCAACGTGCCGCCGGGGTGGAAGGTAAGAAAGTTCTCGCGCTCGAATCCGCGCAGTTTCATCATGGCCACAGCCAGCGCGTCGCCCATCGCCATGGTGCAGGTGGTTGAGGTGGTGGGCGCCATGCCGATGCCGCAGGCCTCGGGTGCGTCGGGCAGCGTGAGAACGTGATCGGCCTGTCGCGCCAGCGCGCTGTCGGGTTTCTTGGTAATTGCCACCAGCGGGATCGAGAACCGTGCGCAGTGGGCGATGATATCCGCCAGTTCGCGCGTTTCGCCGGAGTTGGAAATCAGGATCACGGCGTCCTGGCGCGTGACCATGCCGAGATCGCCATGGCTGGCTTCGCCCGGATGGACATATTGCGCCGGCGTGCCGGTGGAGGCGAAGGTCGCCGCGACCTTGGCCGCCACGTGGCCGGACTTGCCCATGCCAGACACGATGACCCGCCCCGGCACCTCAAGCAGGCGGTCGACCACGGTGTCGAACGTCTCGGACAGGGTGTCGCGCATCAGGTCGAGCGCATCGCGTTCGATGGTCAGCACGTCACGCGCAATGTCGGTGGGAGTCGGAGTGTCCGTCATGTGGATCGCTTTGCTAAGGTGCGCCGAGCCTGTCCGAGCGGGCGGGGCCGGTCAAGCCTCGTCCTCGTGGACAATTTTGATGTGGGTCGTGCCGCGGGCTTCGGCCAGGGCCATTTGTTTCTGGCGTTCGCGGAAGCGGTTCTTGTCCGCCTCGGTGGTCTCATGCGCGCAGAGGTGGCAGGCGACGCCCTGTTCGTACTCTGGGCGCTTGGTGTCTTCTGGCAGGACGGGGCGGCGGCAGGCGTGGCACAATAGGTGCGGTCCTTCCTTCAGTCCGTGGCCCACCGACACGCGGCCGTCGAAGACGAAGCATTCACCCTGCCAGGTGCTGTCCTCCGGCGCGACCTCCTCCAGGTATTTCAGAATGCCACCCTTGAGGTGGTAGACGTCTTCGACGCCTTGGCCCAAGAGGTAGTTGGTCGATTTCTCACAGCGGATGCCGCCTGTGCAGAACATCGCGATGCGCTTGTTGTGGAAGCGGTGCTTGTTTTCCTCCCACCACGCGGGGAAGTCGCGGAAGCTTTCGGTTTTGGGGTCGATGGCGCCGTTGAAGGTGCCGATCGCCACCTCGTAGTCGTTGCGCGTGTCGATCACGGCTACGTCCGGCGAGCGGATCAGGTCGTTCCAGTCGGTCGGATCAACGTAGTGTCCGACCTTTGCGACAGGGTCGACTTCGGGTTGACCCATCGTGACGATCTCTTTCTTCAGGCGCACCTTGAGGCGGCGGAAGGGCTGCGACGCGGCGGTGCTTTCCTTCCACTCCAGGTCGTCACATCCCGGCAGCGCTCGGATATGGGCGATAACAGAGCCGATCCCGGTGCGAGGACCGGCGATCGTGCCATTGATGCCCTCATGCGCCAGCAGCAGGGAACCCGATATCTTTTCCGCCTCGCAGAGGGCAAGCAGCGGCCCCTGTATGGCGGCGGGATCTTGGAACCGGGTAAAGTGGTAGAGCGCGGCGATGGTGTACATGCGCCGCGATCTACGCCCTTCGGTAGAATTCGGCAAGACCCGCGAGGTCAGCCTGCCGCGGTGCTCGTCAGGCGCTTCAGTTGCTTGGTGATGAAGTCCCGCGTGTTGCCGTCGGTCAGCTTGCCGTCCTCGATCTTTCCGGCGGAGCCGCCGATGGCGATCTCGAACCCGGCCTGAACGTTCGCGTTGATGACCGAGAGAACCTGGCGCAGGTCGTAATGCGCGGTGAGGCCTGCCGTGGCACCCGGCGACTGGGTGATGATCAGCGTGGGTTTGCCCGAGAAGGGCGCGTTCGGCTCTTTCGACATCCAGTCGATGGTATTCTTCAGAACGCCCGAGGTACCGCGGTTGTATTCCGGTGACACTACGATGATGGCGTCCGCAGCGGCCAGCTTCTCGGCCAGGTCGCGGACAGGCTGAGGTGCGGTATCGCCGTCCTTGATGTCCTCATTGTAAAGCGGAATGTCGGCAATGTCGTGCCGGGTGACCGTCACGCCTTCGGGAACGAGGTCTTGCAGGGTGTCGGCCACGGACGTGCTGTGGCTGCCCTTGCGAAGCGAGCCGCTTATGGTGGCGAAATTCAGTGTTTTGGTCATGGTCATGTCTCCTTTGACATCAGACATAATCGGTTTGTGGATGAAGGAAACAGAAAGGTTCGCAGGCGTTCTCTGCGTTGGCGCACAGAAGTGAGGCTGGCGTTGACCATTGCGCATCGCTGCTTCAGGGTCCGGCGCGTGTTCGCAACAGGAGAGACTCATGCCAAAGGCCCTGATCGTCATCGATGTGCAGAACGATTTCTGCCCCGGGGGGGCGCTGGCCGTCGAGGGCGGAGACCGGATCGTGGCCGGGATCAACACGATGATGCGGGATGCGGGCGCCGTGATCCTGACGCAGGACTGGCACCCGGCCGGGCATTCGTCGTTCGCGTCGAGCCACGACGGAAAAGCGCCGTTCGAGGTCATCGACATGCCCTATGGCTCGCAGGTTCTGTGGCCGGACCATTGTGTACAGGGGACGAAAGGCGCCGCGTTTCATTCCGACCTGGAAACCGACCGCGCCGACATGATCGTGCGGAAGGGATATAACCCGGCGATCGACAGTTACTCGGCTTTCTACGAGAACGATCACGAGACACCCACCGGCCTGCATGGCTACTTGCGGACCCGCGGAATCACCGAGTTGGTAATGGTCGGTCTGGCCACGGATTTCTGCGTGAACTACTCGGCGGTGGATGCAGCACGGCTGGGTTATCCGGTGACTGTGCTGCGTGATCTGTGCCGAGGGATCGACCTGGACGGGTCATTGGAGATCGCGCTGAAGGACATGCGTGCGGCGGGTGTAACGCTTGCCTGAGGGCCTGATCCGAGAAATCGAAGCCTGCCGTATCTGCGCTGACCGTTTTGCCTTAACGCAGACCGCCCATGCGCCGCGCCCTGTCGTGTGGTTCCGGCCCGGGGCGCGAATCCTCATCGCGGGCCAGGCGCCGGGCATGCGGGTGCACCAGTCGGGCAAGCCATTCGATGATCCGTCGGGCGACCGGCTGCGCGACTGGCTGGGAATGACGGCGGAGCAGTTCTATGACATGCGCCGGGTGGCGGTGATCCCGATGGCGTTCTGCTTTCCGGGGTATGACGCCAAGGGGTCAGATTTGCCACCGCCGAAGATCTGCGGCCAGACTTGGCATGACCGGGTGATGGCGGCCTTGGGCGAGGTCAAGTTACGGGTGATCGTGGGGGGCTATTCGCATCGCTACCACCTGGGCGAGAAGGGACCGGTGACCGAGACGGTGCGCAACTGGCGCGATTATGCGCCGGGGGTTTTCCCCTTGCCGCATCCGTCGTGGCGCAATACCGGGTGGCTGAAGAAAAACCCGTGGTTCGAGGCGGAAGTTCTGCCAGCACTGCGGGAAGAAGTGAGGCGCGCACTGGATGACTGAAACGACACATTTGGACCGGGCTCATGTGGCGATGGAAGCGGGCGGCGAGGCCGAGCGACTGCGATACTACCAGACGTTGGCGGCGGCGGAACTGTTCCTGCTGCTGGAGGCGGAGGCCGAAGAGGATGATGTTGTGCCGCAAGCCTTCGAGGTGGAAGGTCGGACTTTCGTGCTGGCCTTTGATACCGAAGAGCGACTGGCAGAGTTTGCCGGGGCAGAGGCGCATTACGTCGCGCTTTCGGGTCGGGCAGTTGCCGAGATTCTGGCCGAGGCAGGGCTGGGCCTTGGCCTGAACCTCGAGTCCGGGCCGCAGGCAGCGTTGTTGCCGAACGAGGCGATGGTCTGGCTGGCCGAAACGCTGGCCGAGGGTCCCGAAGAGGTGGAAGCGCAGCCGGATTCATTTCATCCGCCCAAGGGATTGCCCGAAGCGCTTGTTACTGCGCTCGACGCACGGCTGGCGGCGGCGGGCGGTCTGGCGGAACTGGTGTATCTCGTGGGTGTGACCTATGACAGCGGGGCCAAGGGTCACCTGCTGGGCGTAGTGGATGCCGTGCCCGAGGCGGAGCCGGCCATTGCGCGAGCCGTGTCGGAGGTGCTGGCGCTTTCCGGACTGGAGGCCGGATTGCTGGACGTGGGATTTTTCCGAAGCTCGGACCCGGCCGCGGCGCGCATGGCATTGGTGGGGCTACGGTTTGACTTGCCCAAGGCTGAAGAGGCGAGGCCGTCGACACCGGGGACCGATCCAGCGAAGCCGCCAAAGCTGCGGTAAGGAATTTTTTCCTTAGATAGGATGAGCCGGAATTCTCGCAATTTCCGCGCTCTTCTTCCGGCCTCGCTCGGACAGTGTCAGCGTGGGTCAGTAGCCCAGATCGCGGTCGACGAGGTGAAGCAGTGGCTCGCCCGCCTCACCACGGCGGATGTTTTCCACGATCACCTGCGCCGCGGTATCGGGACGGGTTTCCGAGGCAATATGCGGCGTCACTGTAACCTTCGGGTGAGCCCAGTAAGGATGCTCGGGCGGTAGCGGCTCGGTACGGAAGACGTCGAGGGTCGCATGGGCGATGTGACCGCCGTCAAGCGCGGCCAAAAGAGCGTCATCGTCAATCAGAGGGCCGCGTCCGGGGTTGATCACAACGGCGCCGGACGGCATCTGCGCCAGCGTGCCGGCGTCAATCACGTTCTCGGTCTGCGGCGTGTCGGGCAACAGGAGCACGACGATTTGCGCGGTTGAGAGTGCCTGCGCAAGACCATCGTTGCCATATAGGCAGGTAATCCCGTCTATGGACTTTTGGCTGCGCGACCAGCCTGTCACAGGAAAGCCAAGATGCACGAGAGCTTCGGCACAGGCCTGGCCAAGGGCGCCGAGGCCGAGAATTGTCACCGGTCGGTCCTTGGCCAGTGGCGGCACGTCGTGACGCCACGTGCCGTCCTGCCCCAGAACGTGGGTATCGGTGCCAAGGTGATGGCGCAGGGTATGGCCGGTCACCCATTCCACCATGCCGCGCTCCAGGCCGTCATCGACCATGCGCGTCAGCGGTTGGGTCAAGGTGTCGTTGCGCACAATGCCTTCGACCCCGGCCCAAAGGTTGAGCACCGCCTTCGCACGGGTGAACGGCGCGAAGTCCTGCACATCGCTGTTTGGCGCATAAACGATATAGTCGACCTGGTCCGGCGGCAGGTCCGTGGACAGGGTGTATTCGGTGATCCCGGCGTCGTGGAGTGACTTGCGCAGGGGGGCTTCGTAGTCCGCCCAGCGTTCGGCGCTGGCGGCGAATAGGATATTGAGAGACATGAGACCTACCGGGGGCGATGGATATGAGCGCTTTGCACCAGGCCGAAGCCCAGCATGAGGATGAGCATGGCCGAGCCGCCATAGCTGACCAGCGGCAGTGGCACGCCGACCACGGGCGCAAGGCCCATGACCATCGACATGTTCACCGCGAAGAACAGGAAGAACGTGACGGCGACCCCCAGCGTCAAAAGCGACGAGAAGCGGTCGCGGTTCGCCAGCGCCGAGGTGACGCAGAAGACGATGATGAGCGCGTACAGCATCAGCAGCGAAATGGCTCCGACGAATCCGAATTCCTCGGCCAGCGTCGTGAAGATGAAATCAGTATGTTTCTCGGGCAGGAAATTGAGCCGCGACTGGGTGCCTTGCATGAAGCCCCGCCCCGTCCAGCCACCGGATCCGAGCGCGATCTTGGACTGGGTGATATGGTAGCCCGCGCCCAAAGGATCTGACGCGGGATCCAGGAACGTGTCGATACGGCGGTATTGATAGTCTGCCAGCAATTGCCAATCGGTGCCGCGGCTCTTGAAAACCGCCGTGACCAGCCCGCCGATGGCGGCGAGGACCGCAGCGAAATAGGCCCAGTGGACGCCCGCGAGGAACATGATAAGCCCGCCGCCGGTGATCAGCAGGATTGAGGTGCCGAGATCGGGCTGACGCAGAACCAGCGCCACGGGAACAAGGATCAGAACCACGGGTAGCAGAACCCAGAGCGGGCGAGACGTCTTCTTCAGGGGCAGCCAATCGTAATAGGCCGCCAGAAACATGACCAGCGTCACCTTCATCAGCTCGGAAGGTTGGAGGCGCATAAAGCCCAGGTCGATCCAGCGTTGCGCGCCCTTGCCCTCGACGCCGACCAGTTCGACCGCGATCAGAAGAAGGACGGAGACCGTGTAGGCCAGCACCGACATGTTGCGCCAGAACCAGATCGGGACCATGGCCACGAAGAACATCACGGCAAAGCCGAGCGCGTAGCGTTTTGCCTGCGGTTCGGCCCAAGGGTTAAACGTTCCGCCTGCAACAGAGTAGAGCATCAGGATTCCGATGGCGGCGACCGCCGTCAGCAAGAGCGCCAGAGGCCAGTTGAGGTACAGAACCTTGCGCAGGCCCGAAGGCGTGTGCTTGACGGTGTATTCAAGATAGCTCATGCAGCGCCCCTTATGCCCGGTCGCTGTCTTCGCTGCCGCGACGGTCGAGGCGCGAGCGCAGTTGTTCCTGCTGAGTCTTGATGCGGCCCCGGTCCTTGGACGGGTAGGCGTCAAGCGGGGGATCATCGCCGTACAGTGCTTGAAGGGTGATGTCGCGGGCGATGGGGGCCGCTGTCGTGGAGCCGCCTCCGCCATGTTCGACGATCACCGCCACAGCGACCTTCGGCACCTCGAACGGTGCGAAGTTGACATAGAGCGCGTGGTCGCGGCGTTCCCACGGCAGATCCTCGTTGCGGAAAACGCCGCGGGCACGTTCGGCGGCCGTGATGTTCCGGACCTGGCTGGTGCCCGTCTTGCCGGCCATGCGAAAGGCGTCTTCGATGATCCTGCTGCCATAGGCCGTGCCGCGCCGATTGTTGGACACGGCATACATCGCTTGCCGGATTTCGCGCAGGGTATTTTCGTTCAGGCCAAGCGGCTCGCCCCGGTTGGGCGGCTCCTCGACGCCATCGACGGAACGCACCAGTCGCGGTGACACCGAGCGGCCGGTGGCCAGCCGGGCGGTCATCACTGCAAGCTGCAATGGTGAACTGAGCACGTAGCCCTGGCCGATGGCGGCGTTCGCCGTGTCGCCGATGCGCCAGTCCTCGCCGCGCGAGGTCGCCTTCCACAGCTTGTTGGGGATGAGGCCGCCGGCGACGGACGTCATCGGCAGATCATGTTCGAGACCGAGACCGAGGCGCTTGGCCATTTCCGCGATCTTGTCGATGCCGACGCGCAGCGCGAGGTCGTAATAATAGACGTCGCAGCTTTCGCGCAGCGAGCGGTGCAGGTCCACGTTGCCGTGCCCCGCGCGTTTCCAGCAATGGAAGCGGCGGTTCGCGACCTTAAGAAACCCGGGGCAATAGACGGTCTCGTTGGGATCAACCTGTCCATCCTCCAGCGCCGCCAGCGCAGTGACCATCTTGAACGTCGAACCCGGGGGATAGACGCCTTGCACGGCCTTGTTCGGCAGGGGGCGGTACTTGTTGTCCAAAAGCGCCGAGTAGTCGGCCTGCGATATTCCGCGCACGAAAAGGTTGGGGTCATAGCCGGGAGTGGATGAACAGGCCAGAAGGTCGCCGGTGTCGCAATCCATGACCACTGCGGCGGCGCTTTCGCCTTCCAGACGGGCAGTGATGTAGGATTGCAGCGCATTGTCGAGCGTCAGCTGGATGTCCGCGCCGGCCTCGCCTTCGACCCGGTCCAGTTCGCGCATCACGCGGCCAGCGGCGTTGACTTCGACCCGCTTGGTGCCCGCCTTGCCGCGCAGCGTATCCTCGCGCCGGCGTTCAAGCCCGATCTTGCCGATCTGGAAGCGCGGGATCAGCAACAGCGCGTCGGGCGCGTCGATGCGTTCCAGATCGCGGTCGCTGACCGGCCCGACGTAGCCGACGACGTGCGAGTAATCCTCGCCCATGGGATAGTGCCGCGACAGGCCTACTTCCGGCGTGACGCCGGGCAGGGCGGGCGCATTGACGGCGACGCGGCTGATATCCTCCCAACTGACGCGGTCTGCCACTGTCACCGGCGTGTCACCGCGCAGCTTGGCGAGGTCTTCGCGCGCCTTTTTCAGCTCTTCGGGGTTCAGCCGCACGAGCTTGGACAGGCGTGCGATCACGTCCTCGAGGTCACCGGTCTGTTCGCGAATGATGTTGATCCGGTAGGAGGGAATGTTCTCTGCGATCACCCGCCCCTCGCGATCGAAGATGCGGCCGCGGGATGGCGGGATCAGGTGGATATTGATCCGGTTCTCGTCCGCCAGCAAACGGAACTGGTCGGCCTGATCGACCTGAAGGTAGCGCATGCGCAGACCCAGAAGACCCACGAAGCCCGCCATGCCGCCGCCCAGCACCAAGCCGCGCCGGGTGATGCGGCGCTGGCTTTCGGTATTGTCGCGGGTGGGGCGCTTCATGTCCGGCCTCCGAGTGCGTCGATGTCACCAGGGGCCAGTTTACGCACCCCGAAGACAGATTGCGAGACCAGCACCACTAGCGGATAACAAATCATTGTCATCAGGAGCTGGATGAAGCTGAGGCCCAGCGGCGCCTGGTCGACAAGCAACACGGCTAGGATTGTGCGGTAGGCCAAGGTCATGACGACCAGTGTCGTGGCGACCGAGACCCATTCCACGGCAAAGGTCAGGTCCCGAAGGCCGATATGCCGCGCGCGCAGGGTTTCCGCCGCGATCAGCACCAGCGCGGCCCAAAGGCCGGGCGGGCGATGGAACATAAGGTCTCCCAACAACATCACGCCCGCCACCAGAAGGGGGGGCACATATTCCGGGCGGCGCAGGATCCAGGCAAAGGTCAGCGCGACGATCAGGTCCGGCCCGGCCCAGCCACGTGGCAGGGTTTGCAGCGGCAGCAGGCTGAAGAACATCACGAACAGCGCGAGCCCGAGATAGAGCGCGCGCATCGTCCACATCTGCAAGGCAACATTGTCACCCATCGGTGGCCTCGCTGGTCTGCGCCTCGGCGGGTAGTTGCGGCTCCGGATCGGGGTCGGCACCCTGCACGACCGGGACGGACGGCTGAATTAGACTGCCGGGATCAAGCACGCGCTCATGCCCGTAATTCCGCAGAACGCGCAGGAATTCCAGGCGCTCGTAATCGGCGGCCAGGCGGACACGCATACGCCCGCCCGGGTCCTCGGCCAACTGCCCGACCAAGAGGCCGGCCGGAAAGACCTCGCCATCGCCCGAGGTCAGCACACGATCGCCAGGGCGCACCTTGTCCGGCGCCTCGATGAAGTCGATGGGCGGCGAGGCGGTGTTGTCGCCGATCAGCAGTGCCTGCTGGCCCGACGGCTGGATCGTGACGGGGATGCGGCTGGACGTATCGGTCAACAGGATCACCCTTGCGGTATTGTCGCCCACGCCCGATATACGGCCCACCAGCCCCAGCCCGTCCATAGCCGCCCAGCCGTCGACGATGCCGTCGCGGGCGCCGACGTTGATCAGAACGGATTGCCGGAAAGGCGAACCGCTGTCGGCCAGAACGACGCCGGTGACGAAGGTCAGTCGCGGGTCAAGCTGGACGTTGTTCAGGTCGAGCAGCCGCGCATTCTCCTGTTCCAGCTGTAGGGCGGCCTCTTTCCAGGCTTTCATCTGCTGCAATTCGCGCCGCAGTTCCTGGTTCTGCTGGTAGATGCGCTGGTAGCTTTGGAAATCGCGCAAGATGTTTACGGCACCGGTGACCGGCGCCATGGCCCAGTCAAAACTGGGCACGACCCGGTCGATCACCTGCGCACGGAAACGTTCCACGCGGGGACTGTCGATCCGCCACAACACGAAGAGACCGATCAGGCACAATACCAGTAACCCCAGAAGCAGACGCTTCAGGGGGGCGGTGTAGTCGCTGCTTTGGTTGCGGTCCTTGGCCAAGCGTTACCTTCGATTGCAGATTGGGTTTACTCTAGCACAGAGCATTCGATGTCTTCGATTCCCCTGACGTAATTGATGACCCGCGTTCCGTCGTGTAGCGTTTCATATGAGACGACCGAGCGACGATGTGTTGTTTCTCCATCGAACGTGACCCCGAAAATCGTCATCTCGGACGGACCCGAGATCGGGTCTTCGTAGAAGATGGAAAGTTTGAAATTCTCGTCATGCGAACGCAGACCAACGACCTTGCCCGGAACGGTCTCGCCGTACGTGGTTGTAATCTCGGCAGTCGCCCCGGACCATTTTATCAGGGTTCTCAGGATCACTCCGCTGGCGTCTTCCCTGTGAACACAATCACCGGTCTGGGGCAGGGCGGAGCCCGCATTTGCGGCGGAGGCCAGCAGTGCGAGCAACAGGGAGAGGATCATGAAACGTGGCATCATCCGACCTCTTCCCGCAGGGCTTAACTGTCGTAGTCGATGGCGTGGCGCAACTGCTTCTCGAATTCCAGGGCCTTGCCCGTGCCGAGCGCCACGCAGTTCAGGCTGTCATCGGCGATGGACACGGCCAGCCCGGTCTGTTCGCGCAGGGCAAGGTCCAGATCGCCCAGCAGCGCGCCTCCGCCGGTCAGCATCACGCCACGGTCGACGATATCGGCCGCAAGGTCCGGCGGAGTGGCTTCGAGCGCGGTCATCACCGCCTCGCAGATCTGTTGCACGGGTTCGGCCAGCGCCTCGGCCACCTGGGCCTGGCTGATCTCGGTTTCCTTGGGCACACCATTGAGCAGGTCGCGGCCGCGGATCTGCATCGAGCTGCCGCGCCCGTCGTCGGGCATCCGAGCGGTGCCGATGGAGGTCTTGATGCGCTCGGCGGTGGATTCCCCAACCAGCAGGTTCTGCTGGCGGCGCAGGTAGTTGATGATCGCCTCGTCCATGCGGTCGCCGCCGACGCGGATCGAGCGGGCATAGACGATGTCGCCCAAGCTCAGAACCGCGACCTCGGTGGTACCGCCGCCGATATCCACGACCATGTTGCCGGTGGGGTCGGTGATGGGCATACCGGCACCGATGGCCGCCGCGATGGGTTCGGCAACGAGGCCGGCGCGCCGCGCGCCGGCGCTGAGCACGGACTGACGGATGGCGCGTTTTTCAACGGGAGTCGCGCCGTGAGGGACACAGACGATGATCTTGGGCTTGGAGAAGGTCGAACGTTTGTGCACCTTGCGGATGAAGTGCTTGATCATCGCCTCGGCGGTGTCGAAATCGGCAATGACGCCTTCGCGCATGGGGCGGATCGCCTCGATCGAACCCGGCGTACGGCCCAGCATCAGCTTGGCATCCTCGCCCACGGCCAGCACCTTCTTGACGCCGTCCTTGACGTGGTAGGCGACCACGGAAGGCTCCGACAGAATGACGCCTCGCCCCTTGACGTAGACCAGCGTGTTGGCCGTGCCGAGGTCGATCGCCATGTCAGCGGTGAAGAGCCCGGGGATTTTGTCAAAGATGGACATGGGTGCCTGCGTCCTGTGGTTTGAATAGTGATTTGGTCCCCGACTCGACCGCCGGAAACCGTTCGCTCTTATAGAGTGGGCGATTGTCGGGTGAAAGGGTGGTTTCGGGCCTGCTAAGCGTCAAATTGCCGGGCGTGATCGCAATGCGCCAGTCCTGTGCGGTCGCGGATGTGCCAAAACCTGCGATCAATAGAGAAGGTAAGCGCTCGTGGGCGCGCAGTTCAGGTGCTGCACGAATTGGAATGAGGCGATCACCTTTCGGTGATCATGGTGCTGCTGGGGAGGATTGAACTCCCGACCTCACCCTTACCAAGGGTGCGCTCTACCACTGAGCTACAGCAGCGCCGGTTCGTGGCGGGGTGATTAGACCGTTCCGTGCATTCGTGCAAGCGTAATCTAGACGGTTTTTAGCGACTGCTGTAGACAGGCGCCATGAGCACGAACCCCCCGCCCAAATCAGGCGCCAAATCCCAGCAAAGTCGCGAGGACCGGCTGAAGGCTGCGCTGAAAGCGAACCTGGCCCGCCGAAAGGCACAGGCGCGCGGCAAGGCGTCGGGACAGGAGGGGCCGGAGGCAGGCCAGGACAAGAAAAAGGGCGGATAAAAGACATGGATTCGATACTCGTGACGGGCAATGGCCCTCTTCAGGGGCAAATCCCGATTGCCGGGGCAAAGAACGCGTGCCTGACGCTGATGCCGGCCACGCTTCTGAGCGAGGAGCCCCTGACGCTGACCAACGCGCCGCGCCTGTCGGACATCAAGACGATGACCGCGCTCTTGCAATCGCTGGGCGCGGAGGTGACGACGCTTCAGGACGGCCAGGTTCTGGCGATGTCGAGCCATGATCTGGACAGCCACGTGGCCGATTACGACATCGTGCGCAAGATGCGCGCTTCGATCCTCGTGCTGGGGCCGATGCTGGCGCGGGACGGCCACGCGGTGGTGTCGCTGCCGGGCGGATGCGCCATCGGGGCACGGCCTGTGGATTTGCACCTTAAGGCGCTTGAGGCGATGGGCGCGGAGCTCGAGCTGAAAGAAGGATACGTGCATGCGAAGGCGCCCGGTGGCCTTGAAGGCGGTGTCGTGGACTTTCCGCTGGTGTCGGTCGGGGCGACGGAAAACGCGCTGATGGCGGCCACTCTGGCCAAGGGCAGCACGGTATTGAAGAATGCGGCGCGCGAGCCCGAGATCGTCGACCTTGCGCAATGCCTGCGCAAGATGGGCGCGCAAATCGAGGGCGAGGGTACGAGCGAGATCACCATCCAGGGGGTAGACCGCCTCCACGGGGCGACCCATCCGGTGGTGACCGACCGGATCGAGTTGGGCACGTTCATGCTGGCACCTGCGATTTGCGGCGGCGAGGTGGAATGCCTGGGCGGGCGGATCGACCTTGTCGAGGCATTTTGCGAAAGGCTGGACGCCGCCGGTGTCTCCGTTGAAGAGACCGACGTGGGCCTCAAGGTCGCGCGGAAAAATGGCCGGGTGCGCGCCGTCGACGTGGTGACCGAGCCGTTTCCGGGCTTCCCGACCGATCTTCAGGCGCAGATGATGGCGCTGATGTGCACCGCCGAGGGCACCAGCGTTCTGGAAGAAAAGATTTTCGAGAATCGTTTCATGCACGCGCCCGAACTGATGCGGATGGGCGCGAAGATAGACGTTCATGGCGGCACAGCCACAGTGACCGGCGTGGAGCGTCTGAAAGGCGCGCCGGTCATGGCGACTGATCTGCGGGCGAGCGTCTCACTGATCCTGGCGGGACTGGCGGCCGAGGGCGAGACGCTGGTCAACCGGGTCTATCACTTGGACCGCGGCTATGAGCGGGTCGAGGAAAAGCTGGGCAATGTCGGCGCACGGATAGAGCGGGTGCAAGGCGAATGACCGAAGATGCACGTTTCGAAGACGGGCGCGAGGCGCCGCTGAACCTGGGGGCCTTCGATGCCGAAGATCTCGACGTGGTGTCGAGTCTGGTACAGGACGCGGTCTTTACCCTGCAAGACATGGCGTGGCGTCCCCGCGAGCGCCGGCTGGCGCTGTTGATCAACCGGTTTCGCTGGGAAGACGGCGCGCGGGCGCGGCACGGGGCCGAGCGGGTGCGCACGCTTCTGGTAATTGACAATGTCGAAGGCGTCTCCAGCCAAGGGCTGGACCGCGACGACCCTGATGTGATCCTGTCGGTGCTCTCCGTGCGGTTCGAACCCGACAGTGCCGAGGACGTTGCAGGCTACGTGACGCTGACGCTGGCGGGTGACGGAGCCTTGCGGGCACGGATCGAGGCGCTGGAAGTCACGCTGCGGGATGTCACGCGCCCCTATCGTTCACCGTCCGGCAAGGCGCCGGACCACGACGCCTGACGCGGCATTGCCGCAAACGGGACCGACGGGCATGAATGTTGTGCGTTTCGTCCTTGTCGCCATACCGCTTGGCGTCGTTCTCTTTTACTTCGTCATGCAATCGCTGACTGTCGTAAACGCCGAATCTGTGTCTTGTTGTCGCCAAGGGCGGATTGCGCAAGCTGAGCCGGATCGAGCCCGACCTGCATGGTCGTTGGCTGACCGCACAGTTCGCGGCCTTGGCGACGGGGCGGGATATGCCGGAGACCTTCGAGAAACCTTCGGAAGAAGACTGGCATATCTTCCTGAAAGGCTGGCGCGAGGCGGACGGCGAAACGACTCCGGCCATGCAAGCCTATCTGCGGTCGAATGAAGAGGATCCCGGCCTCTACTGCGAAGGGACCATCGGGTTCGTCCGGCGAGTGATTGCGGACACCACACCTTCGGGCTTGCGTATCTTGGCCGATTACACGGCCAGCCTTGCGCTATAGGGGCGCCGTTTTGAAAAGCGAAGGCACTTGAGGCGCGGCAGGCGTCGGTCTAAGTCTGCGCGGCAATAGGAGAATGCCCATGCCGGTGCGACTGACCACCAAGGATGACGATTTCGAGGCGCGGTTCGCTGCGCTGTTGAGCGCCAAGCGCGAAGACAGTCCGGACGTGGACGAAACCGTTGCCAACATCATCGCCGATGTCCGGGCGCGTGGCGATGCGGCCCTGCTCGAACTGACGGCGAAGTTCGACAGGCTGGAATTGACGTCGGAGAGGTTGCGGTTCACGGCAGAAGAGGTCGCCGCACTGGTGGCAGATGTGCCGCCGGACGAGATGGCGGCGCTGGAACTGGCCGCTGCGCGCATCCGGTCCTATCACGAACGTCAGTTGCCCGAGGATGCATCGTGGCAGGATGAATGCGGCGCGACGCTGGGCTGGCGCTGGTCGGCGGTCAGCGCGGCGGGGCTTTACGTGCCGGGCGGGCTGGCGTCCTACCCGTCTTCGGTTCTGATGAACGCGATCCCTGCCAAGGTGGCGGGGGTGGAGCGGCTTGCCATTGTGGTGCCGACGCCGGACGGTGTGGCCAATCCCGCCGTCCTGGCTGCCGCACAGATCGCCGGTGTCGACGAGATCTACCGAGTGGGCGGTGCGCAGGCGATTGCGGCGTTGGCCTATGGCACCGAAACCATCGCACCTGTCGACAAGATTACGGGACCGGGCAACGCCTATGTCGCTGCGGCCAAGCGGCGGGTTTTCGGCAGGGTTGGCATCGACATGATCGCCGGGCCCTCGGAGATCCTTGTGATCGCGGATCGCGACAACGAGCCGGACTGGATCGCGCTCGACATGCTGAGCCAGGCGGAACACGACGAAAGCGCGCAGGCTTTGCTGATTACCGACAACCCGGCGTTCGCCGACGCGGTGGAAGCGGCCATAGAGACGCGACTGGAAACGCTGGAGCGGCGGGCAATTGCCGGGGCAAGCTGGCGCGATTTCGGCGCGGTGATCGTGGTCGCGGACATGGACGAGGCGGCGCGTCTCGCCGACCGGATCGCGCCTGAACATCTGGAGTTATGCGTGGCCGAGGCGGAACGGCTGGCCGACAAGATCACGCATGCAGGCGCGATGTTCCTGGGCGCGTGGACACCCGAGGCGATTGGCGACTACGTTGGCGGGCCCAATCACGTGCTGCCCACGGCACGCTCGGCGCGGTTTTCCAGCGGTCTCAACGTTCTGGATTTCATGAAGAAAACCACGATGGCGCGTATGACACCCGGCGCGCTGAAGGCGATCGGACCGGCGGCGGAGACACTGGCGCAATCCGAAAGCCTGGAGGCACATGGGCTAAGCGTGCGGGCGCGACTGGACAAGCTGAACGAAGGCTAGGTGGCGCACGCTTCGGGCCTTTCGGCCCGCCTCGCGGGTCACATCGTCGCAAAAACGCCACCTCAGGACGTTCGGCTGCATTGCCCGCTAACGATTGCTGGGGTAGGCAGGAACAAGACTGCCGAAGAGAACACCCATGAGCCATATCTGTCATATCGAGTTGGATGATGCCAATCTGCCCCCGCCCACGCCCGAGATCGAGCAGGAGCGGAAAGTGGCCATGTTCGACCTGATTGAGGAGAACTCTTTCAGCCTGCCGATCCGGGATGACCGGGTTGCGCCCGACGGGCCTTATCGCGTCGGGCTGTCGATCCGCGAGAAGCGATTGGTGTTCGACATCCGCACCGAGGATGACGCGCCAGCGGCGGAATTTCACCTTTCATTGTCGCCATTTAGACAAGTGGTCAAGGATTACTGGGCGATCTGTGAAAGCTATTTCGACGCGGTAAAGAACATGCCGCCGAGCCAGATCGAGACCATCGACATGGCTCGCCGGGGCATTCACAACGAAGGTGCCCGGGTGCTGGAAGAGCGGCTGGAAGGCAAGGCGAAGGTCGACAACGATACCGCGCGGCGCCTGTTCACGCTGATCTGCGTGCTGCACTTCGGGAGCTGACCCAGATGGTCGAGGAGCTTCCTCAGTCCGTTCTGTTTTGCTGCGACCATAATTCCGCGCGCTCGCCCATGGCCGAGGGCATCATGAAAAAGCTCTATGGAACCGATACTTATGTCCAGTCCGCCGGGGTCAAGGGTGATATGGACATCGACGGGTTCTCGATCGCGGTCTGCGACGAGATCGGAGTCGAGCTTGCCCGGCACCGGACCCGAAGCTTTGACGAGATGGAACAGTGGGGCGACGACCTGTCCTCGTTCGATCTGGTTGTGGCGTTGAGTCCGGCGAGCCAGCGCAAAGCTCTTGATCTGACACGGGTTTTTCATCTCGACGTGGTCTATTGGCCGATCCTTGACCCGACCGGACTGGGCGAATCGCGAGAGGCGAAATTGAACGCGTACCGCCAGACCCGGGACCAGATAGTGGAACATCTCAAACGACGGTGGGGCGACCCCAAGGATATGAAATGACTGCGAAAAACGTGATCGAGGCTTACTTTCAGGCGTTCAACAACGGTGACGTGGATGGTATGCTGGAATGCCTGAGCGAGGATGTGGCGCACCACGTCAATGAAGGGCAGGTGCGGACAGGCAAGGCGGCCTTTGCCGCGTTCTGTGAGCACATGAACCGGTGCTACCGCGAACACCTTGATAACATGGTGATTTTCGAGGCCGAAGACGGCACGCGGGGCGCGGCGGAATTCGTGGTGAACGGCACCTACCTCGCCACCGACGAAGGGCTGCCGGAGGCGCACGGGCAGACCTACAAGCTGCCGGCGGGGTCGTTTTTCTCTTTGGAAAACAACAAGATCACGCGGGTCGTGACGTATTACAACCTTGCCGACTGGACCAAACAGGTCAGCGCCTGATGCGGGTGGAGCGGCTGACCGGCGAAAACCTGTTGGCTGCGCTGGATGACGTGGCGCAGCTACGGATTACGGTTTTTCGTGACTTTCCATACCTTTACGATGGCGACGTCGCCTATGAGAGGGCGTACCTTGAGCCTTACCGGCAGAGCGAGGACGCAATCGTGGTGGCGGCGTTCGACGGGGAACGTCTTGTCGGGGCCTCGACGGGGACGCCGATGGAGGATCATGCCGAGGATTTCGCAGCAGCTTTTTCGGGGCAAGACATTGATATGAAAGATATCTTTTATTGTGCCGAGAGTGTTCTGCTGCCCGCGTACCGGGGGCGCGGGCTGGGCCACGCGTTCTTTGACGCGCGGGAGGCCCATGCCCGGGCTCTGGGACGCCGCTATGTTGCATTTTGCGGTGTGGTGCGACCCAAGGATCATCCTTTGCGGCCAGAGACTTATCAGCCATTGGACGGATTCTGGCGCAAGCGGGGATATGCGCCGGTCGAAGGGGCCGTCGCGACCTATCGCTGGAAGGATATCGACCAGCCGGAAGAGACCGACCACCCGTTGCAATTCTGGATGCGGCGACTCGAAGGTTAACGCCAGCCGAATGTTCAAAACCCGCGTCGGTATCGCGTCGGTATCCGGGTGGTATGGCGTCGGTGCGATTGTCCGCCGGCACGGGTTAACGCATCGCGCGGTCCGTGTTGCCGCAAAACCCGGCCGGAACACGGCAAACGCGGCAAGGTCCCGGGGCAGGCCCGGGACGAGGCGTCCCATTGTTGCGCGAAGCCCACGGTGCGGAAATTCGGATCTTGCCCGATAGTCCAGTGCGGGGCTTTCGGTGTACCAGTTCAGGGCCGGGGGGCGATGGGATTGGGACGAATAGACATGATGCGCCGCCTTGCAGCGTTTTTGACCGTTTTTGCGGTTCTTTTGACCGGCCATGCCGCAGAGGCAGGCCCGCGCGAGCGTATCGGCTTTGGCTGGCTGACAACCAATGACATCGGCGGTGATTTTCACGACCGCTGGCAGACCGGATCGCTGACGACCAGCCGGGTCTGGGGGCCGGGCTGGAGCGGGCGTTTGCCGCAAGGCTTCGGCGAAGTGCTGGAGCTGCGTCTGGGCGGGCGCATCGTCTCGCCGCAGAACCTCACCAATCCTGCGACCGGTGACCGGCCCTTTGCCGGGGTTCTTTCGGTCGGGCTGCACACGCATTTCGCACGGGGACCGATGGATTACGCCGTGGGCGTCGACGTGAACGTGACCGGGCCGCAGACCGGGCTGGACGATTTCCAGCGCAACCTGCACGACGTGCTGGGCGGGCGAAATATTTCGGACCGCGTGCGCCGCAACCAGGTCAGCGACGACGTGAACCCGGAACTGGTGATGGAGACCGGCCGTGCCTTTGACATGGGAGGCAATGCCGAAATCCGGCCGTTTGTCGAGGGGCGCTGGGGGTTCGAGACGCTGGCGCGGGTGGGGTTCGACCTGACGATTGGCCGGCGCGGTCGTGACGGATTGCTGGTGCGGGATCCGGTGACGGGGCAGCGCTACGTGGCGGTGCAGGGCGTCGAGGCGCCGGGTGCGAGCTTTGTCTTCGGGGCCGACGTGGCCTACGTGGACAGCAGCGAGCTGTTGAATCGCGACCGGGGCATTCAGCTGACCGATGCGCGGACGCGGGTCCGCGGCGGGGTCAACTGGCAGGGCAAAGGCGGCAGCACGATCTTCTACGGGCTGACTTGGCTGGGCGAGGAATTCGAGGCCCAGAAGGAAAGCCAGCTTGTGGGATCGCTGCGACTGCGCCTGAGATTTTGAACGTAACCCTTTGTTAACACTTTGCAGGCTGATTCGTTTTTGCTAGCGTGCCGCTACAAAAAGACAAAAAAAGACTAAAGAAGGCAGGCATACAGGCAATGGGAACGACCTTTCGGGGCGCGTTCGTCATCTCCTGGTCGCAGACGGAAGTGGACGGTTTGGAAGCCGCTCCTGTCCAGTCTCTTAACGTGGGGGCCGCATGGTCCTGGCGCGGGGATCTGGTGCGGGTGGACGGACCCAATGAAGTACTGCGCCTTGAGCGGACGGAACGGGACGCAATGAGCCGCAAATGCGCGGCAAAGCTGGTGCGGCGGCTGGTGACGGCGGCACGCACGGGCACGACGAAACTGGACGAGGTCGAGGTGCACGAGCCGCTGATGGACTCTGGGTTCGTGGTAACCAACGGGGTCCGAAGCTACACCATCACCGTGATCGATGTGGGGCATGGCGCACCGCCGCTGGTGATGTTCCTGGACGAGATTCCGCCAAGGAATACCGAGATGTGGATCGTGCACCAGTCGCTGGGCGCGCATCGCAGCCAGACGACCGACGTGGAAAGCGGCGGGGTGATCTGTTTCACCCCCGGCACGCGGATCGAGACACCGGACGGGCCGCGGCTGGTCGAGGAACTGCGCGAAGGTGACTACGTGCAGACCAAGGACAACGGCGCGGAGGAGATCCAGTGGATCGGCAGCCGCCGGATGAGCGGCGCGCGCCTGTTCGCGATGCCGCATCTGCGGCCGGTGCGCATTCGCGCCGGGGCGCTGGGCGTGGAGCGGCCGGACGAGGAACTGCTGGTCAGTCCCGAGCATCGGATGCTGGTGCAGGGCGAGATCGCGCAGGCGCTGTACAACACGCCCGAGGTGTTGGTGTCGGCCAAGGACCTTGTGAACGGGCGCAACATCGCCATCGACCTCGCGGTGCGTGAGGTGACCTATGTGCACCTGCTGTTGCCGCGCCATCAGGTGTTGTGGGCCAACGGTGTGGAGACGGAGAGCTTTCATCCCGCGTCCGCGTCGCTTCAGGCACTGGACGGCGAGGACCGCAAGCGGCTGTTGGAGTACAATCCGACGCTGGAGTTCGAGCCGCAGACCTATGGCGGGTTCGCGCGGCGCAACCTGAGCGCGTCGGAGGCGGCGATCCTTCAGCACGAGGCGGCCTGAGCCACCCGGACAGATTGTCACGGCCTCGCCGCCGCGCGGGCGCCGTGACACATGCACCTGATTTTATGGCGCGATAACGCAGGATTATAACCGACAATTTCGGTCGTTTTTCCTTGCGCTTTCGTCGCTGGGATGCAGTTTAGGGCGGAATTTACGAAACTGTTACGCCAAGGAGTTCGCGTGTCCCTCTTCTTTATCGTAGCACTTCCGTTCTTCGGCGCCCTTCTGCCGGGCTTGATGAATTCGGCGGGCCGGTCGTCCTGTGCGGGCGTCACGTTCACGGTGTCGCTGGCCGCGTTCATCGGGCTTTTGACCAACCTTCCGACGGTTCTGGCCGGCGGGACGGTGATGGCGCAGATCGACTGGATGCCGGCGCTGGGGCTGAACTTTACGCTGATGCTGGACGGGCTGGGCTTTTTCTTCGCCTTCCTGATCCTTGGCATCGGGATGCTGATCATCGCCTATGGCCGGCAATACCTGAGCCGCGAAGACCATATGGGCGAGTTTTTCACCTATCTGCTGCTGTTCCAGGGCGCGATGGTGGGGATCGTGCTGAGCGATAACATCCTGCTTTTGCTGGTTTTCTGGGAGCTGACCTCGCTGTCGTCCTTCCTGCTGATCGGCTATTGGAAGCACCTGCCCGAGGGCCGGCAAGGCGCTCGGATGGCGCTGGCCGTGACCGGCATGGGCGGGCTGGCGATGATCGGTGGGATGCTGATCCTGGGCCAGATCGTGGGCAGTTATGACCTGAGCGTGATTTTGCAAAACCGCGAGATGATCCAGGCCGACCCGATGTATGTGCCGGCGCTGATCCTGATCCTGCTGGGGTGCTTTACCAAGTCGGCGCAGTTCCCGTTCCATTTCTGGCTGCCGCACGCGATGGCCGCGCCGACGCCGGTCAGCGCCTACCTGCACTCGGCCACCATGGTGAAGGCGGGCATCTTCCTGATGGCGCGGATGTGGCCGGTGCTGTCGGGCACGCCCGAGTGGTTCGTGATCGTCACAACGGCAGGGCTGATCACGATGGTGCTGGGCGCGGTCATTGCGCTCTTCAAGCACGACCTGAAGGCGCTGCTGGCGTTCTCGACGGTCAGCCACCTTGGCCTGATCACGATGCTGCTGGGCACGGGCACGGCGTTTGGCGCGATGGCGGCGGTGTTTCACATCCTGAACCACGCGACGTTCAAGGCGGCGCTGTTCATGTCCGCCGGGATCATCGACCACGAGGCGCATACGCGGGATATCCGTCTGCTTGGTGGGTTGCGGAAGCTGATGCCGGTGACGTTCGTCATCGCCACGCTGGCGGCGCTGTCGATGGCGGGGATACCGTTCCTCAATGGCTTCTTGTCGAAGGAGATGATGCTGGAGGAGGCCAACCACACGGTGCTGTTCGACACGTGGTGGTTCGTGCCGGCGCTGGCCGTCATCGGCTCGCTTTTTTCGGCCGCGTATTGCTTCCGCTTCATTTCGCACACGTTCCTGGGCCCGGTGCGCGACGATTACCCGGCCAAGCCGCATGACCCGCCGGCGGGCATGTGGCTGCCGCCCGCGATCCTGGTGGTGCTGGTGGTGGTGATCGGGGTCGCACCCTTCCTGGTGCAGGATTTCGTCTTCCTTGTGGCCAAGGCCGTGATTGGCGGGGTCGAGCCGCTGGAAGTGAAATACATCAAGATCTGGCACGGGCTGGTGCCGGCGCTTTACATGTCGATCGCCGCCGTGGTGGGCGGGTTGATCGTGCTGCTGCTGTTCAAGCCGCTGCTGAAGCTGTGGGACACGGCGCCACGCCCCGAGGCCAAGGTGATCTTCGAGTGGATCGTCGAGACGGCGGCGGCGGGGGCGCGGGCGCTGATCCATCCGATCCACAACGGATCTTTCACGCGCTATGCCGCCGTGGGGTCGGCGGCAATCATCGTGGCGGGATACTATGCCTGGGCGACGGGCACGGTGGCCGAAGCCACGCGGGCGATGCAGGCGCCGAGTGCCGTGGCAATAGCCGGGTGGCTGATGCTGGTGGCCGCCACGGGCGCGCTGGTGATCTTGCATCGCAATCGCTTCTTCTCGCTTATCCTGATCGGGATCGTGGGGCTGATGGTGTCTGTGGGCTTCATCTTCTTCAGCGCGCCGGACCTTGCGATGACGCAGTTCACCGTCGAGGTGGTGACGATCATCCTGTTGCTTCTGGCGCTGAATTTCCTGCCCAAGACGACGCCCGTGGAAAGCAGCCTGCTACGCCGGGTGCGCGATGCGGGCATGGGGATCGTCGGCGGGTTGGCGACCTTTGCGCTATCCTATCACTATCTTCTGCGCGATGCGGTCAGCAGCCCGATTTCCGAGTATCACCTGGCCAATTCCTATAAAGGGGGCGGCGGCACCAACGTGGTGAACGTGATCCTTGTCGATTTCCGGGGCTTTGACACCTATGGCGAGATCATCGTGCTGGGGATCGCCGCGCTGCTGATCTATGCGCTGACCGAGACGCTGCTGAACAGCAATGTGCGGGCGCGGCTGCTGAACCGCAAACCGGACCAGCCGCGGGCGGGGGACATGCATCCGATGATGATGGTGGTCCTGACCCGTGTGATCATGCCGGTGGTGTTGATGGTCGGCTTCTACATCTTCCTGCGCGGCCATAACGAGCCGGGTGGCGGGTTCATCGCCGGGCTGGTCGTGTCGATCGCCGTGGTGATGCAGTACATGGCAAGCGGCTTTGCCTGGACCTCGCAGCGGTTGCGATACCCATATCACGGGGTGATCGGCGCGGGCGTGCTGATCGCCGGGCTGACCGGCATCGGCTCGTGGTTCGTGGGCAAGCCATTCCTGACCTCGGATTTCACCTATGTGCGCATTCCGCCGTTCGAGAAATTCGAGCTGGCGACGGCGGCGCTGTTCGACCTGGGCGTGTTCCTGGCGGTCGTGGGCGCGGTGATGCTGTCGCTGGAGAGCTTCTCGCGGCTGGCGCGGCGGGCGCATACGCCGGATACCGAGCATCCGATGGATATTGACCCGTCGAGGGATGATCCGCCGAAAACGGTGGGCGCGAGCGGGGGGCCTGTCTGATGGAGTTTCTTGTTGCATCTGCCATCGGCGTCATGACCGCGGGCGGGCTTTACCTTGTGCTGCGGCTGCGGACATTCCCGGTGATCCTTGGGATCTCGCTGCTGACCTATGCTGTGAACGTGTTCCTGTTCGCCTCGGGGCGGCTGACCGTCGGGGCGCCGCCGGTTCTGGTGGACGGGGTGGAGACCTATACCGACCCGCTGCCGCAGGCGCTGGTGCTGACGGCCATCGTGATCTCGTTCGGGATGACGGCGGTGGTGGTGATGATCGCGCTGGGGTCGTTCCTTGGTGCGGATGACGACCACGTGGACGACCAGCCGGAAGAAGAAGACGAAAACGACGCGCAGGCGGAGGGCCAGCAATGACCCATTGGATTATCGCGCCCGTCGTGCTGCCGGCGCTGCTGGCGCCGTTCATCGTGCTGGCCGCACGGTTTCATTTTGGCATCCAGCGGGCGTTTTCTGTCGCGGGTGTCGTGGCGCTGATCGCCATTTCGGCGAGTCTCGCGTGGTCGGTGTCGGATGGCGACGTGATTCTGTATCAACTGAGCGACTGGGCCGCGCCGTTCGGGATCGTTTTGGTGGGCGACAGGCTGTCGACGATGATGGTACTGCTGACCTCCGTTCTGGCGCTGTTCGTGCTGCTGTATGCCATCGGGTCGAGATGGGACGAGCGGGGGTGGCATTTCCACGCCCTGTTCCAGTTCCAGCTGATGGGAATCATGGGGGCGTTCCTTACGGACGACCTGTTCAACCTGTTCGTGTTCTTCGAGGTGCTGCTGATCGCCTCCTATGGCCTGATGATCCATGGGGGCGGCAATGAACGGCTGCGGGCGGGGGTGCAGTATGTTCTGTATAACCTGATCGGCTCGACGCTGTTCTTGTTCGCGCTGGGCTCGATCTATGCCGAGACCGGGACACTGAACATGGCGGACCTAGCCGAGCGGGTGACGCAGATCGGCGCGGAGGAGACGGTGGGTATCCGGGTGGCTGCCGTGCTGCTCTTGTTGGTGTTCGCGATCAAGGCGGCGCTGGTGCCGCTGCATTTCTGGCTGCCGTCGAGCTATGCCGAGGCACCGGCCCCCGTGGCGGCGCTGTTTGCGATCATGACCAAGGTGGGGGCCTATGCCATCATCCGGGTCTACACGATGATCTTTCCGCCCGACCTGGAGGCGACGGCGGGGCTGCACGTGGTGTGGCTGATGCCTGCGGCGCTGATCTCGCTGGCGATAGGCATGATCGGCGTGCTGGCCGCCAAGACGCTGGACCGGCTGGTGGCCTTTTCGATCATCGGGTCGATGGGCATGGTGATGGTGGCGATTGCGCTCTTTACCGAGGACGGGATCGCGGCGGCGCTTTACTATATCGTGCATTCGACGCTGGCGGGCGCGATCCTGTTCCTGATCACCGACCTTGCAAGGGCGGGGCGGGACAACCTGACCCTGACGGCGCAGCCGCCGGTGTCGGGCGCGGCGCTGACCGCGGGGATGTTTTTCGTGGGCGCGATTGCCATGGCGGGCCTGCCGCCGCTGTCGGGCTTCCTGGGCAAGCTGTTGGTGCTGGATGCCGCCTATGACAGTGCGCAGATGCCGTGGATCTGGGCGGTGGTGCTGGTGTCCAGCCTGATCAGCGTCGTGGGGTTTGCACGTGCTGGCAGCAATGTGTTCTGGAAGGCGCGCAGCATCGCGCGGCCCGAGGGGGCGCCCGTGGTGGCCGCCCCGTCCGCGCTGAGCTATGTCGCTGTTGGCGGGCTGATCGCGCTGTTGATCGCGCACACGGTCTTTGCCGGTCAGGTGCATGGCTATACCAAGGCGATCTCGGCGCAGCTGTTCGCGCCCGAGCCGCTCAAGTCGACGGTTCTGGAGACGCCGGGCAAGCTGGGCCGGCCCGAGGACAAGGCCAAGGGTGGCTATGGCGATGACGACCATGGCGACGACGGTTATGGCGACGACGCGGCCCATGGCGAGAGCGATGAGGGCCATGGCGCGGACGAACAAGAGAGCGGGGGGCACTGACATGACACGCGCGTTCTACTGGGTGTTCCCGCATCCGTTTCTGACCCTGCTGCTGACGCTGGTCTGGGTCCTTTTGCAGAACGGATTTTCCGCCGGCATGGCGGTGTTCGGGCTGATCCTGGGCATCATCATCCCGTGGATGACGTCGATCTGGTGGCCGGATACGCCCAAGGGTTTCAACCTGTTCCGCATGTTCACCTATGGCCTGATCGTGATCTACGATATCATCATCGCCAACCTGCAGGTGGCGTGGATCGTGCTGACGGTGCCGAATTCCAAGCTGAAACCGGCGTGGATCGTGGTGCCACTGGATCTGGTGAAGCCCGAGGCGATCACCATCCTGGCGGGCACGATCACCCTGACGCCCGGCACGGTGTCGTCGGACCTGTCGGACGAGGGGCACAGCCTGCTGGTGCATGTGCTGCACACCGATGACCCGGACGCGGTGCGCGACGAGATCAAGACCCGCTACGAGGCCCGGCTGGAGGAGATTTTCGCATGAGTTCGCCATCTGACATCATGGATATTGCCATCGTCATCTCTTTCGTGGCGCTGGCGCTGGGGCAGCTTTTGTCGATGGTGCGCCTTGTCATTGGGCCGACACCGGGCGACCGGATCCTTGCGCTGGACACGATGGTGATCAACGCGCTGGGGCTGGTGGTGATGGTGGGCATCTTCCAGGGCGTGCAGGTCTATTTCGAGGTCACGCTGCTGATCGCGATGCTGGGTTTCGTGTCCACGGTTGCGCTGGCGCGGTTCATCCTGAGGGGGGACATCATCGAATGACTGCCATGGATATCGGATATCTTTCTGTCGCGTTCTGCCTGCTGGTGGGATCGGGATTCGTGTTGGTCGGTGTGTTCGGCCTGCTGAAGTTCAACGATCCGATGACTCGCCTGCACGCGCCCACGAAGGTGGGCACGTTGGGGATCGGGATGTTCCTGCTGGCGTCGATGATCCACTCGTTCCTGGTCGGCGATAGGTCTTATCACGAGCCGCTGATCATGGCGTTCCTGTTCGTCACGGCGCCAATTTCGGCGCATTTCATCGCCAAGGTGAACATCCACAAACGGGCCTGCGAGACACCGCCCAGCCCGCCGCGTGACGACACATGGTCGACGCTGACGGATCCGGACGTCGAAAAAGAGGCCGAGGCGGACGCGGCAAAGGCGCGGGAGTAGGGCGCGGCCTGCGAGGTGGGCGGCGCGTGGGTTTTCACCCACCCTACGTGAACTTCCGCTGAAAGTTAGCTTATTGGCTTAGTGTTATTGACGCGGTCTTGGTGATCCGTTTACTTAGGCATATGGCTAAGTTTGATTCGAAGCTGGACCTGTGTTTTTCCGCGCTGGGCGATCCGACGCGGCGGGTTATCCTTGAGCGGCTGGTCCGCGGCCCGGCGAGTGTCAGCGAACTGGCCGCGCCGCATGACATGGCGCTGCCGTCCTTCATGGGCCACCTGAGAAAGCTGGAGGAGGCCGGGCTGGTCACCTCCTACAAGCAGGGCCGGACACGGACGTTTGCCCTTGCCGCGGACGCGTTCGCCCCGGTCGATGACTGGCTGAGCGAGCAGCGGCGGATCTGGGAGGGCCGGCTGGACCGGCTGGACGATTATGTTGCAACCCTGATGAGGGACCGAAAGAAATGAACCTGAATCCCGAGACCGACTTGAGCTTTACCCGCACCCTGAACGCGCCGCGCGCGCTGATCTGGGAGTGCTGGACCACGCCGGAGCATATCAAGCATTTCTTCGTGCCCAAGCCGCACAGCATCGAAAGCTGCGAGATCGACCTGCGTGTCGGCGGGCGGTTCAACACTGTGATGAACGTGGAGGGACACCTGATGGATAACAAGGGTGTGTACCTTGAGGTGGTCGAGAGGACGCGTCTGGTCTTTACCGACACCTATACCGAGGGATGGGCGCCGGTGCCGGACCCGTTCATGACGGCGATCCTGGATCTGGAAGACGACGGGAATGGCGGCACGATCTATACCGCGACGGCGCGGCACCGGTCGCCCGAGGCGAAGAAAACCCACGAGGACATGGGGTTCTTCGATGGCTGGGGCACGGTGGCCACGCAGCTGGAAGAGTATGCGCAGAGCTTGAAGTAGGACGTGAGGGCGCGTGGGTTTTCACCCACCTTACTCCTGCGCTGCGGGAAACTTGCGGGTTGGGCGAAGCGACGTGTTGACTCCACCACGAACCCTTATATAAGCGCGGCTTCATTGGTGTTGGTGGCCCCCGCAAGGGGAAGCCTGTCGCCGTGGCAAAATCCACGGAGAGGACAACGCCCTTCGAAACCTTAAACGAAGGAGATCAGTCGATGACAAAGAGAACGGCTGCCAAATACAAGATCGACCGCCGGATGGGCGAAAACATCTGGGGGCGTCCGAAATCCCCGGTCAACCGCCGCGAATACGGCCCCGGCCAGCACGGCCAGCGCCGCAAGGCGAAGATTTCCGACTTCGGCCTGCAGCTGCGCGCCAAGCAGAAGCTGAAGGGTTATTACGGTGACCTGACCGAGAAGCAATTCCGCCGCATCTTCCGCGAGGCCGAGCGTCTGAAAGGCGACACTGGCGAGCTGCTGATCGGCCTGCTGGAGCGTCGGCTGGACGCGGTCGTCTACCGCGCCAAGTTCGTGCCGACCATCTTTGCTGCGCGTCAGTTCGTGAACCACCGTCACGTCCGCGTGAATGGTCAATTGGTGAACATCCCGTCCTACCGTGTTAAGGAAGGCGACGTGATCGAGGTTCGCGACCGTTCCAAGCAGATGGCCGCTATCCTGGAAGCCACGCAGCTGCCCGAGCGCGACGTGCCGGACTATATCGACGTGGACAATTCCAAGCTGACCGCGACTTTCGTGCGGACACCCAGCCTGGGCGACGTGCCGTACCCGGTGATGATGGAACCGAACCTGGTCATCGAATTCTACGCGCAGAACTAAGTTTTTAGGTCTGCCGCACCTGATCCGGAAGGCCGCGCCGCTGGGCGCGGCCTTTTGCATTTGTAAGTGGAGGAGACGCAGAGCATGGCACAGGACTTTTCAAAGTACGGGCGCATCGACGGGACCATCGTGATGATCGGCTTCGGGTCGATCGCGAAGGGAACGTGGCCGCTGATCGAGCGGCATTTCGACTATGACGCGGACAAGTTCGTGGTAATCGAGCCGAACGCGGCCAATCACGAGGCTTTGCGCGAGCTTGGGCTGCGTTTTGTCCCCGAGGCGGTGACGGCGGAGAATTATCGCGAATTGCTGGGCGGGCTGATCGAGCCGGGCAAGGGGTTCGTGGTGAACCTGAGCGTGGATACCTCGTCGCTCGACCTGATGAAGTTCTGCCGCGAGCAGGGCGTGCTGTATATCGACACGGTGGTGGAGCCGTGGGCGGGATACTATTTCGACACCCAAGACAACGCGGCGCGGACGAACTATGCCCTGCGGCAGGCGGTGCGGGACGAGAAAGCGGCCAATCCGGGCGGGACCACGGCGGTGAGTTGCTGTGGGGCGAACCCCGGCATGGTCAGCTGGTTCGTAAAAGAGGCGTTGCTGACGCTGGCCCGCGACACCGGCAAGGATGCGGAGGCGCCGAAGGATCGGGAAGGCTGGGCCAAGCTGATGAAGGGCCTGGGCGTCAAGGGCGTGCATATCGCCGAGCGCGACACGCAGGCGCGCGCCCTGCCGAGACCCCGGGGGACCTTCGTGAATACGTGGTCCGTCGAAGGGTTCATTGCCGAAGGGTTCCAGCCCGCCGAGCTGGGCTGGGGCACGCATGAGACGTGGTTCCCGGAGAACGGACACAGCCACGACACAGGCTGTCGAGCGGGGATCTGGCTGGAACGGCCGGGGGCGATCACCCGTGTGCATACGTGGTGCCCGACGCCAGGGCCGCAATTCGGGTTCCTGGTGACGCATAACGAGGCGATTTCGATTTCCGATTTCTACACGGTGGGCGCGCCGGAAGCCCCCGAGTTCCGCCCGACGTGCCACTATGCCTATCACCCCTGCGACGACGCGGTGCTGTCGCTGCACGAGATGTTCGGCGCGGGGCGGCAGCAGAGCACGCACGAGATTTTGGACGTGGATGAGATTGTCACCGGCATCGACGAGTTGGGCGTGCTGCTTTACGGGCATGAGAAGAACGCGATGTGGTATGGCTCTCGGCTGTCGAACGAGGAAACCAAGGACCTTGCCCCGTACCAGAATGCCACCGGGTTGCAGGTGACGAGTGCCGTTCTGGCGGGCATGGTCTGGGCGCTGGAGAACCCGGACGCGGGTATCGTGGAGACCGACGAGATGGACCACGCGCGATGCCTCGAGGTGCAGCGGCCTTACCTGGGCCCGGTGGAGGCTCATTATACCGACTGGACACCGTTGCAGGACCGGTGGGAGCATTTCCCCGAGGATATCGACGAGAGCGATCCATGGCTTTTCCGGAACGTGCTTGCGTCGTGAGGGGCGGGCTTTGCCACTGATTCCGCGCCGGGGTGCGGAACGTGGACGTCTACGCTGGTATTTCAATGCACGCGGCGTGGTCTTCGCGCCGCATCTGGTGCGATTTGACTTGGTGGGGCTGGTCAGGGCGCGCGCGTCTCGGTAATGCGGAACATGACCATCCGTTCAGGGCCGCTGCGGCCCCTGGGCGGTGTGCCGCTGCCCCGTGAGGAATGACATCACATGACCAATATCACTCCCCAGCCCGGAATACTGGACATCGCCCCTTACGTGGGCGGGTCGAGCCATGTGGAGGGGGTAAGCAACGTGGTCAAGCTGAGCTCGAACGAGAACCCGTTCGGGCCGAGCGAGGCGGCGAAGGACGCGTTCCGCAAGGCGGCGTATGATCTGCATCGCTATCCGTCGACCGACCATGCCAGCCTGCGGGGCGCGATTGCAGACGTGCACGGGCTGGATGCCGACCGCATCGTCTGTGGCGTGGGCAGTGACGAGATCCTGTCGCTGCTGTGCCAGTGCTATGCCGGGCCGGGCGACGAGGTCATTCATACCGAGCATGGCTTTGCCATCTACAAGATCGCGGCGTTGTCGAATGGCGCGACGCCGGTCGAGGTGCCCGAGCGCGAGCGGGTGACGGATGTGGATGCGATTCTGACCGCGGTGACCGAGCGCACGCGGCTGGTGTTCATCGCCAACCCCAACAATCCGACCGGCACGATGATAGGCGACGGCGAGATCGCCCGGCTGGCCGAGGGGCTGCCGGAGCACGTGCTGCTGGTGCTGGATGGCGCCTATGCGGAGTATGTCGAGGGGTTCGACGGTGGCGCGGGGCTGGTCGATGCGCGCGAAAACGTGGTGATGACGCGGACCTTTTCCAAGATCTACGGGCTGGGCGGGCTGCGCGTGGGGTGGGGGTATGGTCCGGCACATGTGGTGGATGTTCTGAACCGGGTGCGTGGGCCGTTCAACCTGAGCCAGTCGGCGCTGGTCGCCGCCGAGGCCGCGGTGCGCGACCAGGCCTGGGTCGACAAATGCCGCGCGGACAATGCGCGAATGCGGGCGTGGCTGGCAGAGGCGCTGGCCGGGCATGGCGTCCCGTCGGACACGTCCCTGGCGAATTTCGTTCTCGCCCGCTTTGCCGATCAGGAACAGGCCGAGGCCTGTGACGAGTACCTGAAATCCGAGGGTCTGATCGTGCGCCGGGTGGCAGGCTATAACCTGCCGCATTGCCTGCGGATCACCGTTGGTGACGAGGCCAGCTCGCGCCGGGTGGCCCATGCGGTAGGGCAGTTCATGGGAGACGCGGAATGAGCGTGATCTATGACCGGGTTGCGCTGATCGGACTGGGGCTGATTGCCTCTTCGATGTTCTGGGCGATGAAGCGCGCCGGTCTGGCGGGCGAAGTCACGGGATATGCCCGGTCGCAGGAGACCCGCGATGTGGCACGCGAGATCGGGCTGTGCGACCGGGTCTGTGATAGCGCTGCCGAGGCCGTGGAGGGTGCGGACCTGGTGGTGCTGTGCGTGCCGGTGGGCGTGATGGGCGCGGTGGCCGAAGAGATTGCGCCGGCGCTGAAGCCGGGCGCCACGGTCAGCGACGTCGGCTCGGTCAAGAAGGCGGTGATCGAGGCGGTTGGTCCGCATTTGCCGCAAGGCGTGCATTTCGTACCCGCCCATCCGATGGCCGGGACCGAACATTCGGGGCCACGCTCGGGCTTTGCCGAATTGTTCGAGAACAAGTACTGCCTGATTGTGCCGGTGGAGGGCAGCGACCGCGCGGCGGTGGAGCGGCTGGAGGCGTTGTGGCAGGCGATGGGCGCCAGGACCGACGAGATGGATGCCGACCACCACGACCTTGTCTGCGCCGTGACCAGCCATACGCCGCACCTCATTGCCTATACGATGGTCGGCGTGGCCGACGACCTGCGCCGGGTGACCGACAGCGAGGTCATCAAGTATTCCGCCGCGGGGTTCCGCGACTTCACCCGGATTGCCGCCAGCGACCCCACCATGTGGCGCGACGTGTTCCTGACCAACAAGGAGGCGACGCTGGAAGTGCTGGGGCGTTTCACCGAGGAGCTGTTCGCGTTGCAACGGGCGATCCGCACCGGGGACGGTGATCTGCTGCATGATTATTTCACGCGGACGCGCAGCATCCGGCGTGGTATCATCGAGGCCGGGCAAGATACGGATGCGCCGGATTTCGGGCGCGTGAAAAAGGGTTGAGCAGGATGCGCTTGGCGTGGATTTTTCCAGTTTTTCTGGCAAGTTGTTCGTTTGGCGGCGGCAAGGGGGATGACCCCGAACTGGTCACGCGGGGGGCTGTCTGCGGCGACCCGTCGATACAGGGCGTGGTGGTGGGCGATGTGCCCGGAAACGGGGCCTGCGGGATCGCCAATGCGGTCGAGGTGGATGCTGTCGGCGGGGTTCTGCTGAGCCAGCCCGCGACGATGAACTGCAAGACAGCGCGGACGCTGAACGCCTGGGTGAAGAACGACATGAAGCCGATTGTCGGCGATACCGGCGGAGGCGTCAGAAGCCTGAAGGTCGCGGCGCATTACGTGTGCCGGACGCGCAATCACAAGCGCGGCGCGCGGCTGTCGGAACATTCCAAGGGCAACGCGATCGACATCTCGGCCTTCCTGTTGCGTGATGGCACGGATATCTCGGTTCTGAACGACTGGGGCACGGGCAAGCGCGGCAAGATCTTGCGGCAGTTGCATGGCTCGGCCTGCGGGCCGTTCGGCACGGTTCTGGGGCCGGGATCAGACGGGTATCACCGCGATCACTTCCATTTCGACACGGCGGATTACCGGAGCGGGTCCTACTGTCGATAGGGCGCAGCAAATCTTTTGCAAAAAGATTTGCCAAAAGATTTCTGAAATCTTTTGGCGCTCTAGGCGGCGTCTGCATTTAGGGGTTCCCAAATCACCTCTCGTTTGATTCAAGATCTAAAACGGGAGGCGATCTTGAG